>NZ_MEIH01000272.1:0-4645 GCF_001723155.1 Haladaptatus sp. W1 | reverse complement strand
TCACGGTTCGACTCGGGGAAGTTCAGGCCGAAGGTCCGCTCCACGACGGGCCTACCGTCGGCTTCGAGATGGCCGAGTCCGGACACCTCCTCGAAGATTTCGAGCGGTTCGAGCGTCGCGCTCATCAAAATCCCGCCGCCGAACTCCCCGAGTTGCTCGCCGATGGCACCGCTCGGCACGCAGTTCTGCATGGCGAGTTGCGCGTTGTACGCTCGCCGCCACGAATCGTCGGGTTCGCGGTCGTTCCACGTTCGTTCGAGGACGATTTCGCGGAAGTACTCCTCGTGGTCGTTGCGGTACCACTCGCCGAGCACGCGCCCGGCGGGAAGCGCGGCGCGCTCTCTGTCCTCGTCCTCCGCTTCGTTGAGGATTCGCGCCACAATCGCGCCGACCGCCTCCGCGCGCGCCCACGTCCCGCCGTCGTAGCCTGCGTCCGCCGCCCATTCGGAAATCTCGTCGGGTTGCGGGACGGTCGGGTCGCGAAGTGGTATCTCCTCGTCCGGCAGGTCGGTGAGGTTCGTCTTCCACCCGCGGTGTTCGCGCTCCAGATGGGCCGTCACGCGCCGGTCGAGTTCGTCGCGTAAATCGCGGATAAAATCGCGGGTGTCCTCCAGTTCGCGGAGCGTGACGTTCGCGTCCTCCAGTTCCGTCCGAACCAACTCCGCGTCGGCGGTGGTGTGTTTCGCGTCCCGGTCGTCGAATTTGACGGGTTGGATGACGCGCGTGAGTTCCGATTCGGCGTCGCGGAGCGTCGAATCGCCGACCGACTGGCTCACGAGGTCGCGGACGCGCGGTTCCAGCATGTGGGCTTCGTCACAGACGAGGAAGGTGGAGTCGTCCACCAGCGCGCCCGTGAACGTCGCCGTCGTCACCGAGTCGAAGGCGTGGTAGTAGTTACCGACAACGACCTCCACGTGACCGAGGAGCGCCCCCATCATCGAGTGCGGGCAGGTGCCCCATTGGACCGAATTGGCGACGAGATCGGCGGGTTCGATGAGTCCCATGTCGTCGAAATCGAACGGAACGGCCTCTATCGGGTCGCCGTCCTCCGGCATGTCGTCCAAAAACTGCGCGTAGAACGGGCAGTACTCCACGTCGTTGTACTCGGGCATCTCGGGTGGGTACGGCGTTGGCTCGCCCGCCGTTTCGAGGAACGACGCGCCGCTTCTCCGTTTTCCTGAATCTGCCAACCCCGTCTGCTGGCTTCGAGCTTGGGACGCGAGGTTCTGGGCCGTCACCGCCCCGCCTTCGCCGGTCAGGTCCCGGGTGCGCTCCCGAAGTCCCTCACAGCGGTCGTACACCGTCTCGCCGTCGATGTTCCCCGCGTTCTCGCGGTTGTAGGGGCAGACGTCCGCCTTCCCGACGAGCGTCATCGCGGAGATGGGTTTCCAATCGTCGGGGAGGTTCGCGTTGATGGTCTTCAGGTCGGTTTCGAACTGGCGGAGTTGCTGCTTGACGCTCGTGAGGACGAACACGCGTTCGTACTGACTGTCCGGGTCACGAACGAGGTCGAGACCGGCCGTCAGCGCCAGCATAGTCTTGCCAGTCCCGCAGGCACCTTCGATGACGGTGAAGCCGTCGTCGCGGGCGGTTTCGATGGCCGTCTCGATACCGTCCCGCTGCTCGTCGTAGGGCTCGTCGTGTCCGAATATCGTCCGCCAGTCCGGCATCATTCTGTTTCTGTTTCCCCCCTGCTTAGGGCTGTTGACCTGAGGTGGTCCCGTCTCGGTATTTAAACCTAAGCACGCGGCGGAAGTGATAGGGGGGACCGGGAGGAAGTGCGTACGGTTGGCGATTCGACGACGCTAGCCGAGGAGGATACCGATACCAATGACGGCGAAGACGATACCCATCACCCGCGTCAGCATCACCTTCCACTCCGTCGGTTCGACTTCCGACGAGCGTCGCTTGCTTCCGATGGCGTCCATCTGTTCCTGAAATCGCGCAAATCCGTACGGTTTTGCGGCCTGTGCGATACCGAGGAGGGCGATAAAGAGTCCAAGTGGATTTCCCATACGTCCTCCCGGTTCGCGTTCTCGGGTAAATTCTTTGTGGAGAATTGACGTTTCCCCTCGCTCTCCCGCTCTCGGCGCGACTGGCGAAGGACGGAGCGTTTACCCGCCGCGAACGAGTACGCCACGGTATGACCGAGTTCGAGACCACGGAGACCGACTGGCGTGAGGAACTGCTCTCCACCAGAGCGGAGAAAGACGACTTCTTCGGGAGTCACCCGCAGTCACCGATTCCACCGGGGGAACGCGACGATTTCGACGGCCTGTCGTACTTCGACCCCGATGCCGACTATCGCGTGACGGCGACGGTCGAGCGGCACGACGACCCCGAACCCCTCGACCTCGAAACGACCGCTGGACCGTCACAGCGCTACCTGCGGACTATGACGCTCCACTTCGACGTGGACGGCGAGGAGGCCTCGCTCGCGGTGTACCAGCAGGAGGCACAGGACTCGCTGTTTGTTCCGTTTCGAGACAAGACGACGGGACAACAGAGCTACGAGAACGGGCGCTATCTCGAACTGTACCCTGACCGCGAACCGGCCGACGGAGACGAAATCGTCGTGGACTTCAACCTCGCGTACTCCCCGTTCTGTGCCTACAGCGAGACGTTCTCGTGTCCGCTTCCGCCCGAGGAGAACTGGTTGGACCTGCTGATTCCCGCGGGCGAAAAGACGTGGGACGACCACTGAGCGTAGAACGACGACCTGAGAACCGACGTTCTCCACCGGAAATGAGGGGGGTCGTCGAACCGTGTTTTCCGATTCACAAAACGAATCTGTTCACACGCAATCGAACAGTATTGTTTGAGCATATTGTTGTGTAATCGGTGAACAAATCTTTGCCATCGACGAATTTGGGTCTGATTTTGGAAAGCATATTTATGCGCTCACCGAGAAGGTTCAGTTGCCGACGAGGTAATCGTCGGCTGACAGCATGCCAAACTGTGACCACTGTGGCGCGCACGTCTCGGAACGATTTGCGCGCGTCTTCGCTGACGAATCCGGTTACATCCGCGCTTGCCCTGCTTGCTCGGCGAACGCAGGTATCGCCGAGGTGGCACGAGAGCGTGCGCAAAAAGTATAGCCCGCTGTGGCTGAACGGGGGCGGAACCGACAGGACAAAGATGAACCACGCGAAGCCTGTCAGGTGTGACCGACCACTGGGTTTACGTCGTCGAATGCAGTGACGGCACTTTTTACACCGGCTACACGACCGACGTCGACCGCCGGGTGGCGGAACACGACGCCGGAAACGGGGCGAAATACACCCGCGGCAGGACGCCCGTTACGTTGCGCCACACCGAGCGATTCGAGTCGAAATCCGCCGCGATGTCCCGCGAATACGAGATAAAACAGCTGCGCCGAGCCGAAAAGGAACGCCTTATCGACTGAGGGGTTTCGAAACCAGTTTCAGTCGTCCGCCGCCGCTTCCTCCGCTTCCGTCTCGTCGGCTTCCGCCAAGGTGACGTCGGGCGTGATGAAGGCGTATTTCGCTGCCTGTTCTCCGAGCTTTCGCGTTCGCTCCTCCAAATCCTCGTCCACGAACTCGCCGTTCTCGAACTGGTCGTAGGCCTTCCGAATCCCGACTTGGTGTGGGAGCACCCACCCGTGGACGCCGCGAACGGTGATTCGCATGTGGTCCAGCGTGCTGCCGTAGGAGCCACCACCGGCGACCGCGAGCAGGCCGACGGTGGTATCCTCGAACTCGTCGAAGCTACAGTAGTCGTGGACGTTGCGGAAGGCGGAAGTGTACGACCCGTGGTACACCGGACTGCCGAGCACGACGGAATCCGCTTCTCGAATCTTCCGCGTTATCTCCTCCGCATCCTCCGGCATCTCCTTGTCGGGGTCGAATATCGGGAGGTCGTACTCCCGAACGTCGATGAGTTCCGTCTCGGCCCCGCTTCCGCGGCGGCGTCGAGGACGTGTTTCAGGGCTGTCCGCGTGTGACTTCCGTCGCGCATGCTGCCGCATACCGCGACGACTGTCGGTTTGGGTTGCATTATTCACCTCGTTGGTGCCGCGAACGTTTAACGGGCTTGTTCCGTCCCGACCGTCGTTGGTGCCGCTTGAACTGTCCCGTATTCCAGTAGCACGTCGATGCGGATACCGCTCGTCTTAGTTTCATGAGCGGGAATTCACATCGAGTTCACAAAACGGTTCCCGAAAACGCGCTTTGGTTGGATGTTCTACATTTCTCTGGGACCACGCCACACGGTGGTTTTTTCGACCCCGGCGGTGACGAACGATGTATGGATACGCTGATTTCGTTCGGAACCGACGGCTGGCGGGCGACGCTCGACGAGTTCACGTCGCCACGAGTGCAAATCGTAGGCCAAGCGGTCGCCGACTACCTCCGCGAAGTCGAGGACCGTGCGGGCGAGACGGTCGCCGTGAGCTACGACGCACGCGAAACGTCGCGCGGGGTTCGCGGAGGACCTCTGTCGCGTCCTCGCCGCGAACGGGTTCGACGTGCTCATCCCCGAGCGAGACACCCCGACGCCGATTCTCGCGTGGACGCTCGTGGACCGCGACCTCGCGGGCGGACTGATGATAACCGCCTCGCACAACCCGCCGGAGTACAACGGCGTGAAGTTCATCCCGTCCGACGGCGCGCCAGCCCTCCCCGAA
>NZ_MEIH01000271.1:0-63003 GCF_001723155.1 Haladaptatus sp. W1 | reverse complement strand
CGCGAAGTCGAGGACCGTGCGGGCGAGACGGTCGCCGTGAGCTACGACGCACGCGAAACGTCGCGCGGGTTCGCGGAGGACCTCTGTCGCGTCCTCGCCGCGAACGGGTTCGACGTGCTCATCCCCGAGCGAGACACCCCGACGCCGATTCTCGCGTGGACGCTCGTGGACCGCGACCTCGCGGGCGGACTGATGATAACCGCCTCGCACAACCCGCCGGAGTACAACGGCGTGAAGTTCATCCCGTCCGACGGCGCGCCAGCCCTCCCCGAAGTGACCGACGAGATAATGGCCCGACTCGCCGAACCCGACCCGCTGCCGGAGTCCGAACATGGCCGGGTCAGCGAGGAGGACTTGGTTGCCCCGTACGCCGACCACGCCTTCGACCTCGTGGACGCCGACTTCGAGGACCTCTCGGTCGTCTACGACGCCATGCACGGGAGCGGCCGCGGCGTCACCGACGAACTCCTCGAAGAAGCGGGCGCGAGCGTCGAATGCCTCCGCTGTGAACGGGACCCGGAGTTCGGCGGGTCGTCGCCGGAACCGAGCGAGGAGAATCTTCAAGAACTCGTCGCGGCGGTCGAGGACGGCGACGCCGACCTCGGAATAGCGAACGACGGCGACGCCGACCGCATCGCCGTCGTCACGCCTGAACGCGGCTTCTTGGACGAGAACCTCTTTTTCGCCGCGTTGTACGAGTATCTCCTCGAAGCCGACTCGGGGTCGGCGATTCGCACCGTCTCGACTACGTTCCTCATCGACCGGATCGCCGAGAAACACGACCAGGAGGTCCACGAGACGCCGGTCGGGTTCAAGTGGGTCGCACAGGCCATCGCGGACCACGACGCGCTCGTCGGCGGCGAGGAGAGCGGCGGGTTCACGATTCGCGGCCACATCCGCGAGAAGGACGGCGTGCTCATGGCGCTCCTCGCCGCGGCAATCGCGGCCGAACGCCCCTTCGACGACCGCGTGGACGACCTGCTTGCCGAGTTCGGCGAGATACACCAGAACAAAATCAGCCTCGACTGTCCGGACGACGAAAAGGAGCGCGTCCTCGCCGACCTCGAAGCCGAACTCCCCGACGAGGTTGCGGGTCACGACGTGGCCGACGTGGTGACAAAGGACGGCTTCAAAATCCTCCTCGACGACGGGTCGTGGCTCCTCGTCCGCCCGAGTGGAACGGAACCTGCGATGCGAATTTACGCCGAGGGAGAGAGCGACGACCGCGTTCGTGACCTCCTCGACGCCGGGACGGAACTGGTCGAACCGCTGATTTAGGCCTTCATCGACTTACTTTCGGACGACGTGAATCGCCGACTCGATGGCGTCGGCGAACGTCGCCACCGACCCCTCACGCGCGTCGAGACTCAGATACGGCTCGATGAGTTCGAGTTCCATCAGGTGGAACTCGCCGGTCTGCTCGTCGTCACCGCCGTCCCTGTTGTCACCGTCGCGTTCGAGACCGTCCACGCGAGCGTACGGGAGGGAAACGGGGTCGATGTCCAGAATTTCGCACGCCGTTTCGAGCACGCCTCGGTCGGCCACGAGCGTCTCGAACTCCTCTTGCCGGTCTGCCGCCTCGTCAACCGACGTGCGCCACGCGTTCGCCGAACTCGTCCCGATGGCCGGTTTCACCACGGCCTCCTGCCAGTCGTTTTTCCGAAGCACCGTCCGAAGGTTTCCGTCGCTCCCCCGCTCCACCCACGCCGTCGGAAGGATATCGACGCCCTCCGCGGCGAGTTCGCGGAGATAGAACTTGTGCATGTTCCAGCGAACGACCTCCCCCGGATTGAGTAGCGTCACCCCCGCTTCCTCGACGGTTTCCGTCCACTCGCGGAAGGCGTCCGGTCGGATGTGATAGTTCCAGCACGAGCGGACGAGCGCGACGTCGAAGCGCGACCAGTCGATATCCTCGTCCGTCCAGATGACGGGTTCCGCCGCCCAGCCACGGTCGCGTAACTCGGCCTGCACGGAACGTCCGTTTTCCGATAGTTCCGGTGCCCGCTCTCCCGTGACGATGCCGAGGGAGCGTGACTCCTGTCTGACCATTACGCCGGACTACCGAACGAACACAGTAAAGCACTCCCGAAACTGAATTTTTGTAAAAAATATATCAATTGGGGGGTCGGGAGGACGCCGACCTCGCGACTCTCCGCCGCTCCCGTTCAGTTGAACGACAGCACGTCACCGGGATTGAAGTAGTAGAGCGCGGCCAGTCCGACGCCGAACAGGGCGACGAGAAGGCTCAATAACTCGCCGGTCGCGGCGTCGAACCCGTCAGCGAGCGCGTAGTACCCCATCGCCAGCGCGAACGCCATCCAGATGAGCGAGAGACGGCGGCGTTTCGTCTCGTCCATGGTCGTCGTTGGCGAACTCGCGGTATCAGTCTTCGCTTTCGAACCGTCCCCACAACCGTCCGTCCCCTTCGGTTTCCCCGTCTGGATCGCCCTCGTCCCGCTCCGCCATCTCCTCGATTTCGAACCCCAACGACTCGTAGAACGGCCGCACCTTCGGCGCGAAATCGGCCGTCAGCGCTCCCTCGCGTTCGACGGCGACCGCTACCAGTTCGCGGCCGATTCCCTGCCCCCGCCGCGCTCGCCGCACCGCGATTGCCTCGATGTGGGTCGGTCGGTCCGCCGCCGCGTCGAGCACCGCCGCGCCGAGGAGTCGCCCTTCGTCTTCCGCTACCAGCACGTCCCCGGACTCGATTTTCTGCTTGACTGCCGCGGCGTCGATTTCGAGCATCGCGCCATTCACGATTCGCAACACGTCGAGGTGGTCGTCCCCGGTCGCGGCCCGGACGGTCATCCGCCCTTGATGAGCCGGAGGATTTTCACGTGTTCCGCTTCGACCGGTTGGTCCTCCGGAACCGGCCGCCCGTCCACCATCACGGACACCTCGTGTGGACTCAGGTCCACTTTCGACACCAAGTCGGCGTAGGTTTCGTCGTCCACGTCGAACTCGTGGCTCCCCTCGCCGACCACCTCGACGGTCACGTTCATTGCCGTGTCTTACCGTTCTCGGTCCTTGAGCGTGTCGAAGACGACGACTTCGAGTTTGTTTCGCCGAAACTGCGACGACCTCGATGAGGACTTCGAAAGCCCCCGCCCGCTCCGAGATGAGTTCGGTTGCAGGAGTTCTCCGCGTGGAACGACCGTGATGATGTCTCAGAAAGCCCCCGCTCGCTCGCGGCGGGGTGTCGTTCGTTTTTCTATGACTGCAACTACAGACGTCACTGAAACCGCCACCGCACAGCACCGAACCGCGTGCTCACGGCGTTGCCGTCGTCTCGCGGGTCGTGCCCGCTCGACTGTCCGCGGAACGTCGTTCCGCGCTATTCGCATACGAGGTTTCTCCGAACCCTCGCTCGCCACACCCTCCCCAACCGATTGTGTTTCTAGCTCCGAAAGAGCACGCTCTTTCGTGCTCTCGCTCGCTCCGCTCACGAGAACTTCGCTGTGATGCTCATCTACCGTCAGAGAAACGCTCTGACGAGCCATTCGTTCGTTCCGTTGTCACTCACGAAGACCTCGCACGCTACAGCACGACGACGCGGCCGACAGCTGGCCGCGTCGTCGTCCTGCCAGCGTGCGCCGGTGTCGCTCGTTTCGATTTCGATGAGTAGCACCGCGTCGGCTCTCGAACAATAGATTGGTCAGTCGGCTGGCGTCTCCTCGTCGGTTCCCCTGCGCGTCGTTTCGACGTACTCCGGCGTGCTCCGCCGTCCGCGGTAGTGCGCCCGGAGCGCCATCGCCAGCGCGCCGAGTCCCAGCAGGAGGACGACGAACTGGACGATGCCGCCGACGATGGGAATCCGGTCGAGAACGGCGATGACGAACAGGCCGAGCACCAAGCCGATCCACCGACTCCCCTCGTCGGCCAGCGAGAGCAGCCAGACGCCGACGGTGAACGACCCGTACACCGTGGCGATCCAGAGGAAGATGGCGAAGATGATCGCGCCGAGAATCGAGATGGGGATGCCGATGAGGGTCACGGCGAAGACGAGGAGCACGATGGGGATGAGGACGAGCAGGAGGAGGCCGACCCCGACCGAAAGCACCGGGTCGGCTCGCCCCCGGTCGGCGACGCCCTCGGAGAAGCCGGGGAACGCCGCCAAGAGCACGATGCCCAAGAGGAGATTGACGAAGAAGCCGTACACTGCGCCGACCCAGTTGGGCACTTGCGGCACGGGTGCGGGACCCGCGTCACCCAGCGATTCGTCCTGTCGGACCGTTCCGCTGACGGTCGCCCCCTGTTGGCGGTTGAACGTTTCCGCGTCGTAGACGAGGTTGCCGCCGACGTTCGCCGTGTTGGCGAGCGTGAGCGTCTCGCTCGCAACCCGCGCGTTCCCTTCGACGGTGCCCGCGATCAGGGTGTAGCCCGCCGCGCCTTCGAGGGACCCGACGGTGGCCGACTGGGCGATGGCGAGGTTGCCAGTCTGTGCGTCGACGGTTCCGGTGACCGTCCCCTCGATTCGGACGTTCCCGGCGACCGCCGACACGTCGCCGTTGACCCGGCCGCTTTGGGCGACGAGGACGTTTCCGGAGAAGGCGCTCAGGTCGCCATCGACCGTACCGCGAATCACGACGGTTCCGCCGGTGGCGGTGAGACCGTCGCGGACGGTTTCGCCCTGCTCGACGACGACCGTTCCGCCGGTTCGTGTCTGTTCTGCCGCCGCCGTCGCGGGCATGATGGCGAGCAGTAGCACCACGACGAGGATACTCACGTGTGCACGCATGGGCCGGTTGTCGGCGTCCGACCGAATAGTAATTGAGTCGTTGTCGCGGAGAATCGTGCGTTGTTCGCCGGAATCGCTGGCCTAACCGGCCGTTCTCCCGACGGGAAATCGTGAACCGCGGGCGCGGAGTCTCGGGGACTTTAAGAACGATAGGTACCTCTGCTGGACCATGAGCGAGGCCGACGCGGAAACCGTCCCCGGACGTGGAACCATCTGGGTCGAGAAGTACCGGCCCCAAACCCTCGACGACGTGGCGGGCCACGACGACATCACGGCTCGACTGAAGAGCTATATCGAGCGGAACGACCTGCCTAACCTGCTGTTCTCCGGGCAGGCGGGCATCGGGAAAACGACCTGTGCGGTCGCCATCGCCAAGGAACTGTACGGCGATAGCTGGCAGAGCCACTTCCTCGAATTGAACGCCTCCGACGAGCGCGGTATCGACGTGGTGCGCGACCAGATCAAGAACTTCGCCCGCCACGACCCCGGCGCGGTCGATTTCCAGATCATCTTCCTGGACGAGGCGGACTCCCTGACGAGCGACGCGCAGGCCGCCCTCCGCCGCACGATGGAGCAGTTCTCGGACAAGACGCGCTTTATCATGTCGTGTAACTACTCCTCGAAAATCATCGACCCCATCCAGTCTCGGTGTGCGGTGTTCCGATTCGGCCCGATTCCCGACGATGCGGTCGCCGAGTACGTCCAGTACGTCGCCGACGAGGAGGGTATCGAAACCACCGACGACGGTATCAACGCTCTCGTCTACGCCGCCGACGGTGACATGCGGAAAGCCATCAACGCCCTGCAAGCCGCCGCCGTCATGGGCGAGCAGGTGGACGAGGAGAGCGTCTTCGTCATCACCAGCACCGCCCGACCCGAGGACATCAAGGAGATGGTTCGACACGCCATCGACGGCGACTTCACCCGTTCGCGCTCCATCCTCGACGAACTGCTCACCGAGCGCGGCATGGCCGGTGGCGACATCATCGACCAACTCCACCGCTCGATTTGGGAGTTCGACTTGGACGACGACGACGCGGTGCGCGTCCTCGAACGCGTCGGCGAAGCCGACTTCCGCATCACGGAAGGTGCGAACGAGCGCGTACAACTCGAAGCGATGCTGGCGTCGCTGGCGCTCGACAACTGATTCCTCGTCGCCATCTTGTCACCTTTCTATTACAAAACTAGCTGACCCTTTCAGTCGGATTTTTTACGTCTCGGTACACTCCACGGAATATGGTTCGCACAGTCCCCACGAGCGTTGCTCTCCAATTCGAACTCGAACGGCCGGAGGGCAGTCGATGAGGCCCGCCATCGAGACGGACGGACTGACGAAGCGATTCGACGACACGACGGTCGTTTCGAACCTCGAACTGACCGTTCCGTCCGAATCCGTCTACGGTTTCCTCGGCCCGAACGGTGCGGGGAAGACGACGACGATGCGGATGCTGACGACGCTGACGCCGCCGACGAGCGGCACCGCACGTGTCGCGGGCCACTCCATCGCCGACCGGGACGCCGTCGTTCCGCACATCGGTTACATGCCCGAGGAGCCGCCGCTGTACGACGAACTCACGGCCCGAGAGCAGTTGCAGTACATCGCCGGGCTTCGTAACGTTGAGGCCGACGACCGAATCGAGACACTCCTCCGTCGCTTCGACCTCCTCGACGACGCGGACGAGCGCGTCGGCACCTACTCGAAGGGGATGAAACAGAAGACGGCGCTGATTCAGACCGTCCTTCACGAACCCGACGTCGTGTTCCTCGACGAACCCACGTCCGGTCTCGACCCGCGTGCCGCCCGCACCGTGCGCGAACTCATCTCCGAACTCACCGCCGACGGCATGACCGTCTTCCTCTCGACGCACATCCTCCCCGTGGTTGAAGAGCTCGCCGATACCGTCGGCGTGCTGTACGACGGGTCGCTCGTCGCCGAGGACTCGCCGGAGCGACTCACCCACCGCGCCGAGAAAGAACAGACGCTCGAAGACGTGTTCCTCGACGTGACGAGCGAGGAACCCGCTGCGGCACCGGTGGAACGATGAACTGGAGCCCCGGGCGGAGTGTTCGAATCGCCCGCATGGAGTACCGCCGGAGCGTCCGTGCCATCGGAAAGAAGCCGATTCAGATGCTCGCCTTCGGGCTGTTCGCCCTCATCTTCATCGGCGTTCCGACCGTCGCCGGTTCGTACTTCGCGTACAAGTTCGGCGGCGAACTCGCCACGACGGACCTCCCGCTGTTGGAGGGTGCGCGCGGCGGTATCGCCGTCTGGTGGCTCATGGTCACCGTGATGATAGCCTCGCGCGTCATCGGCAAAACCGGCCGTATCGACCAGGAATCGGGCATGTTGACGACCGTTCCCGCCCGCGATGTGGTCGGCGGACTGCTCGGCGCGGAACTCGCCCGCGTGGTCTCCATCGCGGCGATACCATTGCTGTCGATAACCGCGGCGTTGAGTCTCTCCCTCGGCACGCCGCTCCCGTTCGTTACCGTCGTCCTCGCCCTGCTCGGACTCGTCACGACGACCCTTCTCGCTGGTCACATTCTCGGTCTGCTCATCAAACTCGCGCTCGAACGGTCGGAACTCCTCGCCCAGTACAAATCCGTCCTCGCGGTGCTCGCGTTCGTCGTCTACATGGCCGCGGTCATGAGCAATGCGCTCGGCACGGTCATAGCCTCGCTTGCCGAGGTGTTGCAGAACGCCCCGACCGCGTGGCTCGGCGACGTGCTCGTTCTCGGAATTCCCGGCACGTCGCCGTCGCTCGCGCGGCTCGGCGGCGCGGTCGCCCTCGTCGTCGTCGGCCTGCCGGTCCTGTTCGCGCTCGACGTTCGGTTGGCGACGCGACTCTGGTACGGCGACCGGGTGCAACCCGAAAACAAACAGTACGACTCCAGCGAGTCGAACGCTGACTTCCTCGCGGTCATCGCGTCCAAACCGACGCGCTCCGTGGTCGCCAACGTCTGGCGGCGAACGAAACGCTCCCCGATTCGACTCCTCTACGTCGTGTACCCGGTGTTTCTCGTCTCCGGTCCGATTCAGGAGGCGGTCCAGGCGGGTCACGTCACCGAATCGTTACCGGTCGTCGTCTCGCTGTACGGCGCGTGGGCCATGGGCGGCGCGACGCTGAACCCCCTCGGCGACGAAGGTTCGATGCTGCCGGTAACGCTCATCTCGTCCATCCGCGGCAGGGAGTTCGTCAAGGGACACGTCCTCGCCGTGACCGTCGTCGGTCTTCCCATCGTCGTCCTCGCCACCGCGATTACCGGATTTTTGAGCCCCCTCGAACTGACGAGGTGGCTTTCCTTGACCGGTCTGAGCGCCCTCCTCGGACTCGCGGGGGCGGTCGTCGCCATCGGAATCGGGACCATGTTCCCGCGGTTCGGCGAAGTCAACGTCACCAAGAGTCGGACGGCCGTCGTCCCGAGCAAGACGGCGTTCGCGACGTACTCGCTCGTGGTGCTCCTCGGCTACGGCGGTGCCGTCACCGCCATCACGCCCGGCACGGCGGCGGGCGTTTCGAGCATGTTCGAGTTCATCACGGGATTCCTCGGGTACGCCGTGGCGATTTCGCCGCCCACGGTCCGCCTCATCGGCGGCCTCATCGCGGTGCTCCTCGGCGTCGTCGCGCCTCCGGCCGCCTACCGCTACTCGGTTCGACGGTTCGAATCGTACGCGCTCGACGCCGACGATTCGGGCTTCGCCGTCTTCGAGTCCGTCGGCGAACTGTTCTGACCCGTTCGACTCTTTCGCCCGTTCCCCGGTATCGCTTCCCTCGCGGGTTCGGAGCACCGACGAACGCTTCTCCCGCTTCTGGCGGATGTCTCGCCCGGCCTGAGCGTGCTTGCGGAACTGTTTTACGCACCGATGGGTGACAAACTACCAAGAATGAGCGAACTCGAGGAGGAGTATCGCCTCGATTATTTCGAGGAAAACGACTTCGTGCGAAAAGAGTGCTCCGAGTGTGGAGCGCACTTCTGGACGCGCGACCACGACCGAGAGACGTGCGGGGAACCGCCGTGTGCGGAGTACGGGTTCATCGACGACCCCGGCTTCGAGGAGGAGTATTCCCTATCGGAGATGCGGGAGGTGTTCCTCTCGTTCTTCGAGGAACACGACCACGAACGAATCGATCCCTACCCGGTCGCGGCGAATCGCTGGCGTGACGACGTGCTACTGACACAGGCATCAATCTACGACTTCCAGCCCCTCGTCACCAGCGGGAAGACGCCGCCACCGGCCAACCCGCTGACCATCAGCCAACCCTGCATCCGCATGCAGGACATCGACAACGTTGGCAAGACGGGACGGCACACGATGGCCTTCGAGATGATGGCCCATCACGCCTTCAACGTCCGCGAGGACGCCGAGGAGGAGTACGCCTACGACGGCGAAGTCTACTGGAAGGACGAAACCGTGGCCTACTGCGACCAACTGTTCGAGTCCGTCGGCGCGGACTTGGACGAAATCACCTACATCGAGGACCCGTGGGTCGGCGGCGGCAACGCCGGACCCGCTATCGAGGTCATCTACAAGGGTGCGGAACTCGCCACCCTCGTCTTCATGTCGATGGAGCAGGACCCCGACGGCGAGTACGAGATGAAGGACGGCAACCGATACAGCCCGATGGACACGTACATCGTGGACACCGGGTACGGCCTGGAACGCTGGACGTGGATGAGTCAGGGAACCCCGACCGTCTACGAGGCCGTCTATCCCGACATGATTGCCTTCCTCAAGGAGAACGCCGACATAAATCTCTCCGAGGAGGAAGAGGAACTCGTCCACCGCGCCGCGAAGCTCGCGGGTCACATGGACATCGACGAGGCCGAGGACATGGACGCCGCCCGCGACAACATCGCGGAGAAGGTCGGCGTCTCGACGACGGAACTCGTCGAACTGATGGAGCCGCTCGAAACCATCTACGCCATCGCCGACCACAGCAGGGCCCTCGCCTACATGTTCGGCGACGGCATCGTCCCGAGCAACGTCGCCACCGGCTATCTCGCCCGCATGGTGCTCCGCCGGACGAAGCGCCTCTGTGATACCGTCGGCGTCGATGCGCCGCTGGACGAACTCGTGGACATGCAGGCCGAACGCCTCGGCTACGAGAACCGCGACACCATCCGCGACATCGTTCGGACGGAGGTCGAAAAGTACCGCGAGACGCTCGAACAGGGCGGCCGCCGGGTTCGTCGCCTCGCCAAGCGACACGCCGAGGAAGGCAAACCCATCCCGACCGAGACGCTCGTCGAGTTGTACGACTCGCACGGCCTACAGCCCGATATGGTCGAGGAAATCGCCGACGAGTTCGGTGCCTCGGTGTCGGTCCCGGACGACTTCTACAGCCTCGTCGCCGAGCGCCACGACGGTGGACAGGCGTTCGAGGAGGAGGAATCCGAAGACGACCGTTTCACCGACCTCCCCAAGACCGAACGCCTCTACTACGAGGACCAGTACCGGACCGATTTCGAAGCCGTCGTCCTCGACGTGTTCGACCGCGAGGAGGGCTACGACGTCGTGCTCGACCAGACGATGTTCTACCCGGAGGGCGGTGGCCAACCCGGCGACCACGGAACGCTCTCGACCGACGAGAAGACGGTGAAGGTCACGGACACCCAAATCGACGACGGCGTGGTGCTCCACCACACCGACGACCCCGTCGATAAAGGTTCCATCGTCCGCGGACAGATAGACGCCCAGCGTCGCCGTCGCCTGATGCGCCACCACACGGCGACCCACATCGTCGTCCACGCGGCGCGCCAGATTCTCGGCGACCACATCCGGCAGGCCGGTGCCCAGAAGGGAACCGACAGTTCGCGCATCGACGTGCGCCACTACGAGCGCATCGACCGCGAGACGGCGAAGCAAATCGAACTGCTGGCCAACGAAATCGTCATGGAGAACACGACGGTCCAACAGGAGTGGCCCAACCGCCACGAGGCCGAAGAGGAGTTCGGCTTCGACCTCTATCAAGGTGGGATTCCCGCCGGGACGAACATCCGCCTCATCCACGTCGCCGAGGACGTGCAGGCCTGCGGTGGCACCCACGTCCGTCGAACCGGCGACGTCGGCTGTATCAAACTCCTCAACACCGAGCGCGTGCAGGACGGCGTGGAACGCCTCACCTTCGCCGCCGGTGACGCCGCCATCGAGGCGACACAGGAGACAGAGGACTACCTCGGTACCGCTGCCGACACGCTCGACGTTTCGCCGTCGGAGGTGCCCGAAACGGCCGAACGCTTCTTCGAGGAGTGGAAAGCCCGCGGCAAGCAGATAGAGGACCTCAAAGAGCAACTCGCCGAGGCCCGCGCCAGCGGTGCGGGCGGCGGCGAAGAAATCGAAGTCGGCGACACGACCGCCGTCATCCAGCGCATCGACACCGACATGGAAGAACTCCGCGCCACGGCCAACGCCATGGCCGAGGACGGTAAAATCGCCGTCATCGGCAGCGGTGCCGACGGCGCGCAGTTCGTCGTCGCCATCCCGGACGGCTCGTCGGTGAACGCCGGTTCGGTCGTCGGCGAACTCGCCTCCTTCGTCGGCGGTGGCGGCGGCGGCCCCGCCGACTTCGCGCAGGGCGGCGGTCCCGACGCCGACAAACTTGACGAGGCGTTGGAGAGCGCTCCCGACGTGCTCAAGCAAGTCGAGAACGCATAATTCGGCGGACTATTTTTCGCGGTTCGGATTCGGCCGTCGGAGTCACGACTCCCGTGACGAGCGAACTCTCTCGCTGAACTCCGATATAGCCACGAAAACCAAGTAACACGGATACTGCGCGGGTTTGGTGAACCGTCCTCCCGTCGGTACGACTTGCACCCTCTTTCTCGATAAATCGCATTCCGATATACGAAATTGGCTATCTCTGGCTCAGACGGCTACGGACGGAACCGAAACGATGTGCGACTACTATCGTTGGCGACGGATACAGCTGAAATCACGAAAATCGGTTTCCCTCTCACGTCAGAACGCATCGAGGACGACGAGCGAGAGATACAACTGCCCGATACCGGCCAGTATCATCAGCCCGCCCGCGACGCGTTCCAAGGTGTACGAATACTTGCCCAGTTCGCGCCACCAATCGACGCCCGCCGCCATCAACAACGTCACGCCGCTCAAGGGAATCACGACGCCCAGCGCGTAGCTTCCGAAGGAGAGGATGCGGCCCGAAAGCGGGAGCGTGAGCGTCTGGGCGACGACGCCGAGGAAGACCGGTGCGACACAGCCCGCCGCGGCGAGCGCGTACCCGCCGCCGAAGAGGACGAACCCGGTGGTCGACGCGGGGCGTTCCGGGAGCGGAACGCGAATCGTCGGTTGTCTGCCCGCGACGACGAGCAGTCCGACGACGAGCAGGACGACGCCCGCCAGCGGTTCGAACCACCGGAGGTACCGGACGAGTTCCTGCCCGGCCACGAACACGGCGATGCCGACCGCACCGAGCGTGACGAGCGCCCCGACCGCGGCACCAGCGGCGGGGAGCAGCGCCGAGGAAACGCGGTCCGAATCTCGGTGTTGGAGGTAGTAGCCGATGTAGCCGGGAAGCAACGGAAACGCACACGGCGCGAAGAACGTCGCGATTCCCGCGCCCGCGGCGAACGCGACCGTCGGCAGGAGCGTGGAGGCACTCATCTCTTTTCTGCCGCGTCGATCTGCTCGCGGAGCGTGTCGATGCCCGCCACGCCGTGGTGCCTCCACGTGACCGTTCCGTCCGGTGCCGCGACGCCGACGAACGGGAGGCCGCCCGCGTTCAGCGCGGCCATCACCGAGGAGTCCGGGTCGAGACCGAGCGTCCACTTCCCGTCGTTTTCGTTCCACCACGAGCGGATGTCGTCTTTCGTCAGCGTGCCGCCGATGCGCTCGTTCGTGATGGAGACGAATCGAACCTCGTCGCCGTATTCGTCGTGCAGTTTCATCAGCGCCTCCATCTGCTTTTGACACGGCATACACCACGTGGCGAAGAGGTCGATGACGGTGACGGTTTCGGGAACCGGTACCTGCACCGTCCCGTCGGTCGAGCCGTCCGCACGCATCGTCTCGACGCGTTTCGGCAGTCCGTCGTCGTCCGACAGGCCGTTCAGCGCGACCCACGCGCTACCGCCGGTGATACCGAGTCCCGCGAGTCCGGTGAGGAGGCGACGTCGATTCATCCGCGGACGGTTTCGAGGTCGTCGATTATCTGCTGTTGCTTCGGCGAACTGCCGTGGTACGCCCGTTCGACGTATCCCTTTTCGTTGACGAGCAGGATGAGCGCCGAGTGGGAGAACATGTAGTCGTCCTTCGATTTCTGTTTCGTCTTCTCGAACTGGACGCCGAACGTGTCGGTGATGACGTGTTTCGCCCGCGCCTCCGATTTCGGCCGGAGGAAGCTCCAGTCGTCGATGGACTGGTCCACGTTCATCTTGTCCGTGTACGTCCGCAACTGCTCTGTGTCGTCTCGCTGGGGGTCGAACGTCGTCGGCAGAAATGTCACGTCCTTCGCGTACCCGTTCTTGGTCGCGTGCGTCTGGACGTTGCGAAGCGTCGAGATGAGCACCGGACAGATCGTCATACAGTGGGTGTAAAAGAACGTGACGATGCTCGGCGTCTCGACGTCTCGAAACGAGACGGTCCGATCTTCGAGCGGTGCGGGAATCGTCACGTCGGGGATCTTCTCGCCCCACGCCGGGTACGGGAGATCCGAACTCTCGACGTTCCTGTCGGGTTCGCTTAGCGCCACGTTCGGGTTCGAGTCGCCGAGCGACCCCAGACAGCCCGCCGCCGAGACCGCCGCTCCCGTCGCCGCAACGGAGCGGAGGTACGTCCGTCTATGCATGTCCGTGATTTTCGACGGAAGAGCCAAATGCAATCTGGTTCATTCCTCGAAGGCGAGAATGAGGCCGTTCGAACGGCTATCCGTTCCTCACGCGCTGGCGCTGGTCGCCCGCCTGAGGACGACCAACGCGATGCCGGTCAGCACGAGGTCGAGCGCGACGAGGATGGCGATGGACGGCAGAATCGTGTTCCACTCCCAGCCGGTGATGACGAGCGCCCGTGCAGCATCGACCCCGTAGGTGATGGGGTTGACGGCGCTGATGTACTGAATCCACTGCGGCAGTCGGTTCACCGGGAGGAACGCACTGGAGACGAACAACAGCGGGAGTTGCAGGAAGTTCACCGCGATGATGGTCGATTCCGTGTCGCCGGTCTGGATGCCGACGACGTTCGAGAGCGCCGTGAACCAGATGGAAAACAGGATGCCGATGAGCATCAGCGCGAGTACGCCGAGGAAGCCGGTGGCGATGTTCGCACCGAGGAGGACGCCAACCACGACGACGATTATTATCTGGACGCAGATGCGTGCGACCTCGGCGAGTGTCTTTCCGAGGAACACCGCGCCGCGGTTCATCGGCGAGACGAGCGCCTTGGCGAACATCCCCGTCTCGATGTCGTTGACCAACCCGATGCCGGAACTCGCCGCCGCGACGAGCGACACCTGAATGATGATGGCGGGAAGGAGGAAACTGATGTACTCGACGTTTTGCCCGGGACCGCCGATAGCGCCGCCGGTGACCTGCCCGAACACCTGCGAGAATAGGACGAGGAAGATGAGCGGCTGGACGATGGAGGAGGTGACGATGAACGGGTTTCGAACCGACTTGAGCAACCAGCGGCGCATGTTTACCCACGTGTCGCCGAGGAAGCCGTTGCCCGGCGCGAGCGTTCGGTCCTCGCTCGCTCCCGAATCGGTGCTCACGCGACCACCTCCGTATCTGACGCCGCTTCCTCGTCGTCTTCGACGCTCTCGCCTGTCACCGCGAGGAACACGTCGTCGAGCGTCGGCGACCGCACGTCGAAGCCGTCCACCTCGACGCCCGCATCACGGAGTTCGGCGAAGTAGTCCGCTCCGTGCGTTCGAATCGTCGTCGCCCCGACCGAGATGCCGCTCTGCGTCTCGGTCACGACGGCATCGTCGAACACGTCGCCGGATTCCGCGAGGCGCGTCGCCACGTCGACGTCCGACGGCGCGATTTCGAGTTCGAGGATGTCGCCGCCGACCTCGTTTTTGAGTTCGTCAGGGGAGCCGGTCAGCGCGATTTCGCCGTCCTTGATGAGCGAAATGCGGTCGCAGAGCTGGTCGGCCTCCTCCAGATACTGGGTCGTCAGGAACACGGTGGTTCCCTCGCGGTTTATCTCGCGGAAGTAGTCCCAGAGGCGGTTTCGCGCCTTCGGGTCGAGTCCCGTCGTCGGTTCGTCGAGGAAGACCACCGGCGGATGGTGGACCAGCGCGGTGACGGCATCGAGCCGTTTTTTCATCCCTCCGGAGAACGTCTTCGCCGATTTGTCGGCCCCGTCGAGCAGGTCCGCGAGGTCGAGGAGTTCGTCGGCGCGCTCGGCGCGCTCCGACTTCGGAATCCCGTACGCCGCCGCCATGTACTCGACGTTCTCGCGCGCGGTCAACTCCTCGTCGATGCTCGTCTCCTGTGCCATGTAACCGACCGACCGGCGCACGCTCTTCGGGTCGTCGCCGACGTCGTAGCCGTTCACCGTGACGGACCCGTCGGTCGGCCGCAACAGCGTCACGAGCGTTCGGATGGTCGTGGTCTTTCCGGCACCGTTCGGGCCGAGGAAGCCGAAGAACTCCCCCTCCGGCACGCGGAGGTCGACCCCACTGACGGCGCGGGTGCCGTCCGGATAGACCACGCGCACGTCGTCGGCGCGTATCGCGTCGGTCATTGCTGTCCCTCCGTCAGCTCTCGGAACTTGAATATGAGGGTGTCAGTCACACCCTTACTTTCGCTTCTGTAGCCAAATACTATCAAGTTAGTAGTCGTGTATCGACTACATAAATTGTAGTAATGGCGTCGTCTGGGGTTTAATCGTTTTCTCTCGGTACATCGACCTCTCCATAGAGGTCGTACACTGACGCCCACTCGTACAGGTGGATGAACACGGGTGCGAGACCGTTGGCCGCGTCGGTCGGTTCGTACTCGACTCGCGGGGGAATCTCGTCGTACGACCGTCGCGTCAGCAACCCCGCCTCGGTGAGTTCGGAGAGGCGTTTCGAGAGCGTCGTCGGCGATACGTCGAGTCGCTCTTCGATGTCCGAGAACCGGAGCGGTCCCTCGTTCATCGAAAAGAGATGGAGAACGGGGAGGGCGTAGGCCCGGCCGAGCAGCGTGAACAGTTCCGCAACTGTCTCTTTTTGCTGGTTTTCCCCATACTCATCGAGCCGGTCCCGATACCGCCGCCCGCGTTCGATGATCGCCTCCGGGTCGGGAAACTCGTCGCCGCTCATGGTGATACTTCGTATTCGGTAGTAATAGCGTTCCCGCCCCGTTCCGAGCGAAATCCCGGGTCGAGCGCCGTGCTCTCGCATTAAAATCCTCGGAAAGTCGAGATGTAACGGAAACGGGCGTCTTCCGCTCCCCTTCTCGTTCCTCTGATCCAATCGTAGAACGTCACTCGCGATTTAATATATCAAAATTTGATTTATGGGGCTTTTGCGCGAAGCTAATTCTCGTTTCGTAGCATCGAACGAAACGGTCGATAACCTACCGTAGAAGCGATATCGTTCGGGATCACCGTTCAGTGAACCAGTCCGAGTACCGACGTCGCCGCTTTCTCCACCGCATCCGTGACCTCCTCGGGTGCGTAGACGCCCAACCGCCATTGAGTTCGTTGGGAGGCTTGCAGTCCCTGCACCAGCGGTGATTGGTCCGCCAACCGTCTGACATCTCCGTTGACGACGACCCGACTGGACGATTCGGGGATGCTCGGTTCGCCCGGCGTGTCGAGCAGGACGTGTTCCGGTTCTACTCCCGCCTTCGCCGCGATGTCCCGCTCGAACTCGCGGACGTCGGCGTGGTCTGCCGCGACCACTTCGCCGGGTACCGACTCCCACTCCGCCCACACCGCGCGCTTGAAGAGGTTCCGCTCGGCGATTCGGTTCGCCATCGGTCGGGTTTCCTCGTGATTGCGAAGCGCGGCGAGCAGTTCGGCGTCGGTGAATCGCTGGAACTCCGCGGCGCTCACGTCGCTGGAATCGAGGAGGCGCTCGCTCGTCCGCTCCAACATCGCGCCAGCGATTCTGGAGACGTGGTGGCGATACACCGTCGCGTTCATCAGCGCGCGGGCGACGAGCAGGCTTTCCGCCGTCTGGACGTTCCCTTCGGCCAGTACGAGTGTTCCGTCCGTGAACCGGAGCGCCGCGAGCAGGCGGCCGTAATCGACCGTTCCGTACGGAACGCCGGTGTGGTGGGCGTCCCGGACGAGGTAGTCCATCCGGTCCACGTCGAGTTCACCGGCGACGATTTGCCCGAGTTCGCCCTCTCCAGCGACCAACGCGGCGATTTCGTCGGGTGCGAGGTCGTGGCGTTCGAGCGTGGCCGCGAGTTCGCCGCAGTCGAGCAGGTCCCCAACCTCGTCGTGGTGTCGGCCCAGTCGTCGCTCGATGATACCCTCGGTCTGGTGGCCGTAGGGGCCGTGGCCCACGTCGTGAAGCAGGGCGGCGGCGTGCACCGCCGTTGCTCGTTCGTTATCGATTCCGAGGCGGTCCAGCGCTTGCCCCGCGAGGTGGGCAACCCCGATGCTGTGTTCGAAGCGCGTGTGATTCGCCGACGGGTAGACGAGTCGAACCGTGCTCAACTGCTTGATGTGTCGGAGCCGCTGAACCGGTTCCGTGTCCAGCAGTTCGGCGGCGACCGGCGGGAGTTCCACGTAGTCGTGGACGCTATCCTTGATGGCCTGCATGAGGTGTGGGTCTTTCGACGGCGAGGGGTAAAGTGGCTAGATTTCCGACGAGAATCTCGAATCACCTCGGTCGGTTTCACCCGTTAGAATTTCCGCTGTGGCGCGCCCTGGCGAGGGGGAGCACGAAAGAGCTCTGCTCTTTTGGAGGCCGAGAAACGCAATCGGTTGGGGAGGGCGTGGCTGATGCAGTTGCGATGCAGTTGTTGTGTTTGGGTGGACTGAAAGGGGCCGTCCGGTCGCGCTTGTGTGGTTGCTGTGCAGGCAACTATTCTGGCCGACGTTGCGGAGAGGCCAGAATATCTTGCACAGCGACCGCGAGCGGACGGGGGCTTTCTGGGATTTCGTCACGGCTGTTGCACTTTGAGAACACCTGCAACCAAACTCATCTCGGTGCGGACGGGGGCTTTCGAGGTAATCTTCTCGGTAGTTGCAGTCGAAGTAGCCACAATGTTTTCTCGTAGCGAGCGTGATGGCGGCTTTCTGGGACTTCAACACACGGTCGTTCCGCTCAGAGAACTCCTGCAACCGAACTCATCTCGGCGCGGTCGGGAAATTTCGGAAACGACTCGTGAGTTGCTCCAACGGCACCACTATCAACGTCGTTCCATCCCGCTCCTCGTCGAGTTCGAAACGGACGATTTGAAACGCTCCCGTCCCCTACCCGTCGCCAAGGATGCCCTTCGCTGACAACGACGGACTCTCGCTCTACTACGAAACGGACGGCTCGGCAAACCACGACACGGTGGCGTTCATCGGGGACGCGGCCTTCGGCGCGTGGCAGTGGGGCTGGCAGCACGCGGCGGTGGCCGGTCCGTTCGAGTCGCTGGTGTGGGATAACCGGGGAACCGGGCGCTCGGACGCGCCGGAAGGCCCGTATTCGGTCGCGGCGATGGCGGGCGACCTGGAGGCGGTGCTGGCCGACCACGGGGTCAGGAAGGCCCATCTCGTCGGCGCCGGACTGGGTGGGATGGTCGCGCTCCACTACGCGAAGCAGTTTTCGCGGGCGAAGACGCTCACGCTCATCGGAACGGCGGCGAGCGGGTCCCGCATCGCTCCGGAGGTTCGGGAGGAACTGCTCGCCGAGAAGACCCCCGACGCGCTCCACGAGTCGCTCCGCCCGGTCGTGAGCGAGGCGGCGTTCGCCGCCGGATTGGAGGACGTGGTGGAGTGGCGGGTCGACGACGACGCCGAACTCCCGGCCCAACGCGCTCAGTTCGCGGCGCTGGACGGCTTCGACGTGAGCGACAGCCTGTACGAAATCACGACCCCGGCGCTGGTGATACACGGCACCGACGACCGTGTGGTTCCCGTCGATGCCGGAACGGAACTCGCTAACGGACTGCCGCGCGGCGAGTTACGGACGTTCGAGGACGCACCCCACCTCGTGCACGTCGAGCGGTCGAAGGAAGTGAACGACGAACTGCTCGACTTCCTCGCCGCGAACGCGGAGAAAACGTTCGACTGACGTCCGAACGCTCGGTTGAATCCTCAAATCGGAATCGGTAACGCGTTTTCCACACGATAACTCGGACACGAAACGACTGCCGTGCAAGCGACGCGTGAGCTATCCGCCTCGACACTTCACGCACACGCCGTTTTCGAGGTACACGCTCAGCGTCGTTCGTCCACACTGGTTACACTCGTCGAGTACTTCGTCCGGTTCTGGTTCGTTCTCGGTCACTGTGCGTCACCCTGTTGTGACGTTGTGGTGCTTGCACATCAAACTATTTTATATATCGGTATAGGATGACGGATGGAGGACAATTGGCGCACGGCGTTCCCCTACCGCGTCCCGAACTGCTAACCGCTCTCGCGTCGCAGACGGTGTATGTCACTCTTTTCGGAGCGACACGCCGACCGCTGGGGGACCGGACGGCAATCGTAGACGGAGGCGAGCGCCTCTCCTACGCCGACCTCGACGACCGAATCACGACCGCGGCGGGGCGACTCGAAACGCTCGGTATCGACGAGGGAGATTCGGTCGCTCTCGTCTCGCGGAACCGCATCGAGGTGCTGGTCTCCATGCTCGCCGTCTGGCGCGTCGGCGGCGTGTTCGCACCCGTTTCGCATCGACTGACGCCCGCCACCGTCTCGCGGCCGATGGAGCAAATCGACCCCGACCTCGTGCTATTCGAGTCGGCACAGCGGGACCTCGTTCGGCAGTTCGACGCCCGCTCGTTCGAGGAGTTCGAACACGTCACGCCCGCCGATTTCTCAGCCGTCGAGCGCGCCGACGCGGACACGCAGCTGCTCGTCCACACCGAGGACGGCGAACGGGTCGTGGAACTGTCGAAGCGGGCCGTCGAGTGGAACTGTCGAACCGCAACCGCCGGGTGGGGTCTCGGGAGGAACGATTGCACCATCGCCCTGTTGCCGCTGTCGCGCCCGGACTGCTTGCTCGGGTTCGCGCTTCCGCTTCTCGCCGTCGGCGGTCGAGTCGTACTGCGGCGCGCGTTCGACCCGGACGACGCCGTGACCGCAATCGAGGACCACGGCGTGACCTGTCTCGTCGCCGCTCCGACCGAGTTCCGCGAACTGGCCGACGCCGGGTTCGAAGGGTCCGCTCCGGCGCTCGATTGGCTCGCCGCTCGCGGCCGCGTTCCGCCCGAGGTGCGCGAGGGGCTTCCGATTCCGCCTGTTCACGTCTACGGCCGCGCGGAAACCGGCGTCAATGTGCTCCGCGAAACGCCGGGGTCGGGTGCGGTCGCGTACCCGTTTCCGAACTGTGGGGTCCGAATCGAGGGCGAGGGGTCGGGCGACCTGCTCGTTCGCGGTCCGACGACCGCGACGGGCTATCTCGATGGCGAGGCGTTCGAAGAGTGGGTGTCGATGGGGGACGTGTTCCGGCACGGATCGTCCGCTAGACCCGACGCGACCGATTCGCGTGGGTTCGTTCCCGTCGGTGACGGCGACGACGATGCGTCCGAAACCGGCGGTCAGCGGGTCCATCCGCGAGCGGTCGAAACCGTGCTCGAATCGCATCCGGACGTACGGGAGGTCGGCATCGTCGAAGCCGTCGCGGAGACGGGCGGAACGGCACCGAAGGCGGTGGTCGTCGGCGACGTGCCGCCGGGCGCACTCCGCGAGTTCGCGGAGGAACGACTCGAACCGCACGAGGTGCCGCGGGCTATCGAACCGGCCGCGTCGCTTCCGCGACGCCCTTCCGGTGAACTCGACCGGGCGGCACTGCGCGAGCGGTTCATGACATGGGAGTGAGCGATGAATACGACGGATGGAACTCACGTGACGTCGCGGAATCGGCGGCTAAATCCCCTGTAGCGAAACTCATTTGATGGCTCGCGTCGCTAGTGTCACCCGAATGAGTCGGCTCAGAATCGCATTTTTGAACGCCGCACACGGCGACGAAAACACGCGGCGAAATTTCCGGCGCGAACTCGACGCGGACCTCGTGGAGTTCGACGCGACCGAACGCCACCTCCCCGAGCACTTCGACTTCGACGCGGCCGTCATCACCGGCTCGCGGGCGTCCGTCTACTGGGACGAAAGTTGGATTCCACCCCTCAAATCGTGGGTCGGGGACGCCATCGAAACCGGGATGCCCATGCTCGGTATCTGCTACGGCCATCAACTGCTGGCGGACGTTCTCGGCGGCGACGTTCGTGACATGGGCGAGTACGAAATCGGTTACCGGACGGTCGAACACTCCGGCGATTCCGTGCTGTTCGAAGGGGTTGACCGACGGTTTACCGCGTTCACGACCCACTCGGATGAAGTCGCGGAGCTCCCGCCCGGCGCGGAACCCATCGCGGAAAACGACTATTCGAATCATGGCTTCCGCAAGGGAGACGTATTCGGCGTCCAGTTCCATCCCGAGTACGATACGAGGACGGCGGAGGCCGTCACCCGCGGCAAGGACCTCGGGGAAGCGCGTCTCACGGAGGTCTTGGACGGCATCAACGAGGAGAACTACGCGGCGGCGTGCGAGGCGAAAGCCGTGTTCGAGAACTTCACCGAATACGTCCGAACGGTGGGAAATCCAGCTGCCGACTGACACGAAATTCCGATAGTGTGATAAATAACCTGAATACTGAACCACCAGAGTCACCCCCGTAGGACGAGTGGTTTCACTCCATGGCAGACCAGACGACAAACGACGACGGTGGTTCGTCACGCGCCACCGCTTCGCCGACCGGGCCGAGTGCCGACGTCCCTCCGCTTTCACAGGACGCGCTCTTCGACGCCCTCTCGTCCCGCCGAAGTCGATACATTCTCCACGAGTTGCGGACCGAAGACACGCCGGTCACGCTCGAAAACCTCGTTGACACCGTTGCCGCGTGGGAGACGGACAAATCCATCGACCTCGTATCCGACGAACACCGCCGCAACGTCCTCATGTCGCTCCAGCACACGCAACTCCCGAAACTGGCGATGGCCGGACTCGTCCAGTACGACGACGATAGACGGCTCGTCGATACGGGCATCCACTCCAACCAAGCCGACGCCTATCTCGACATCGCAATCGCGCGCGACGACGCGGTTCCGACCTCCGAGTAACGCTATTTTGCGGTCGAGTCCGAAGAGTCGGTAGCGATGCGTACGGTGCTACATCCTCGTCTCGGTTTCATCGCTCGTAGCGTCGCTTTCGGTCGCTCCCGTTCTCCGCAGTAGGAGGGCTTTTTAACATCCCCTCCGCAGAGTTTTGCATGCTCGATTACGTGGATTTGGAGGCAGACCTCGGACAGGAAGAGCGGATGGTTCGGGACACCGCCCGCGAGTTCGTCGAAGAGCACGTCAAACCCGACATCGGGGACCACTACGAAGCGGGGACGTTCCCGGAGGAAATCATCCCCGAGATGGGGGAACTCGGGTTCTACGCGCCGAACCTCGATGGCTACGGCCTGCCGAACCTGAGCGAGACGGCCTACGGCCTGCTGATGCAGGAACTCGAAGCCTGCGACTCCGGCCTGCGCTCGATGGCGAGCGTGCAGGGCGCGCTCGTGATGTATCCCATCCACGCCTACGGGTCCGAGGAGCAGAAAGAACGCTGGCTTCCCGACCTCGGCGAAGGCAAGGCGGTCGGTTGTTTCGGCCTGACGGAACCCGAACACGGGTCGAACCCGTCGGGAATGGAAACCTACGCGGAAAAGGAGGGCGACGAGTACGTCCTCAACGGCTCGAAGACGTGGATTACGAATTCCCCGATTTCGGACGTGGCGGTCGTCTGGGCGCGCGACCGCTCGGCCGAGGACTCGCCGGTTCGCGGCTTCCTCGTGGAGACCGACCGCGACGGCGTGACGACGAACCAGATACACGACAAACTCTCGCTTCGCGCGTCCATCACGGGCGAAATCAGTCTCCAGAACGTCACCGTTCCCGAGGACGCCGTTCTGCCCGGCGTCGAGGGGATGAAAGGCCCGCTCTCCTGTCTCACGCAGGCCCGCTACGGCATCGCGTGGGGTGCGGTCGGTGCGGCCCGCGACTGTTTCGAGACGGCCCGCGACTACGCCACCGAACGCGACCAGTTCGGCGGCCCCATCGCGCGGTTCCAACTCCAGCAGGACAAACTGGCCGAGATGGCGACCCAGATTACGACCTCGCAACTGCTCGTCCACCGCCTCGCCGAGTTGAAAGAACGCGGCGACCTCCGCCCGCAGCACGTCTCGATGGCGAAGCGGAACAACGTTCGGATGGCCCGCGACCAAGCCCGCGTCGCCCGCGAGATGCTCGGCGGCAACGGCATCACGACGGACTACCCGCCGATGCGCCACATGGCGAACATGGAGACGGTGTACACCTACGAGGGGACTCACGACATCCACACGCTCGTCCTCGGGCAGGATCTCACTGGCATCGCCGCCTTCGAGTGAGTGACGAAGGAACGAACGAGAGCACGGAAGAACACCGTTCTTCCGGAGCGAACGAGAACGGAGTTCTCGCACTGTTCGAATAGTACCGTTTTACTCCGACTTTCGAACAGTTTAAATAACAATCCGATGAATTATCGGGTACCCATCTTTTTCGGTCGGAGCGACAGCGCCCGCGCTCGAAGCGGCCCTTCGTCCCGACCGGTCGTCGCACGTGACGCGACGCAACTATGAAAGAAGACGAACGAGCGGTACGCGAGCGACTCGAATCGCATACGAACGACTACGAAGTGGGACGAAAACTGCACGACGTCCCGCCGCACGCCACGCACGAAGTTCGAATGGACGGGAGGCGGGCGGTCTGCAAACGTGCGACGAGCGACGAGGGTGACCCGGCGATGGAAGCCCGAGTCATGCAGCACCTCGAAACGAACACGTCGGTTCCGGTGCCGCACGTCCTCGCGGTCGGAGACGACTACTTCGTCGCGGAGTGGTGCGACGAGGTTCCCGCGGACGGGAGCGTGAACGAGGCGGGCGCGCGAACGATGGGTGCCGGACTGGCGACCTTGCACGCCGAGACGACGTTCGAGTCGTACGGCTTCTTGGGAGCGCGGGACGGCGAACTGGTCTCGACGCGCGGGAATCGTGGCACGGGACTGTCCGAGACTTCCTCGCCGACCGACGCGATTTCTTGCGGGACGGCGGGTTCGTCGCGGACGCCGAGGCGGCGGCCGACGCGCTGACGTTCGTCCGCGAGTGCCCGGACCTGTTCCGCGACGTCGGTGAACCGGTTCTCTGTCACGGCAACTACCTCCCCGACCACGTTGGACGCAATGAGGGTGATGTGACGACCGTCATCGACTTCGAGCACGCGCTCGTCGGACCGGGCGAGTACGACTACTGGTGCACGGCGATTCCGCTTTGCGCCGGGCCGGACGGCGTGGACGAGACGGTGGCCGAGGCGTTCCGAGTAGGCTACGAATCGGTTCGGGAACTCACGCCGGGATTCGACCGCCGGGGCGACGTGTATCGATTGATAGTCGTCGTCTCCTTCTTCCGGTCGCTTCGCCTCCAACGTCAGCAAACCGGTGCGGAAGCAACTCGAACCGCGCGCCGTTTCCGGGAACTCGTTTCCGGGACCATCGAGTCGATACGGGAGGACTGTGACGACCGGTAACGACACACACCGTCTACCAGATTTTATACCACCCGAACGCAATCGACGTGCATGAACGGAACGGGCGAAATCGAGGCGATTCACGTCTCCGACGAGTCGGCGGCCGAAACGAAAGGGGTCGAGGCGATCGAAGCGGAGGCGCTCGACGCCATCGAGGAGGAGGCGGGAATCGCGCTCGAACCGGGTGCCCACCGCCGAAACGTGACGGTGCGAAACGCGGCGCTGAACCACCTCGTCGGCGAACGGTTTCGCGTCGGCGAAGCGGTTTGTGAGGGGGTCGAACTCTGTGAACCGTGTTCGCATCTGGAGTCGCTGACCGAGAAGGGGACGCTTTCCGCGCTGGTTCATCGGGGCGGCCTTCGCGCCAGTATCGTCGAATCCGGCGAGATTCACGTCGGCGACGGCATCGAACAACTGTAGAGGATGGCGATTGAGACTGCTCGGCGAACACGACGGTAGGCGGTTCCTACACCGTAACCTGCCGTCGATTACGTCGAAACGTTTTCCGTGAACCGTTCGAAGGTCTCGCGTACTCGAACGTAAAAACGAGTCAACGACAGAGTGTTTATTTCCACTCTCGTACGTAAATTACCCATGCGCCGTAGAAGATTTCTGCTGACGTCCGGAGCGACACTCGCCGGGGGGGCCCTGGCGGGGTGTACCGGTTCCGAACCGAAGAACGGCGGGAATGGGGACGATTCGACTACGAACGAAACGGGCGGGTCGGGGATGTCGAACGAGACGACCACGAGTGGAGGTGGTGGCGGTGGCAAAACGACCGTCGATGGCTTCCAACTCGTTTCGACCGACGTGCCGAAGCAGGTCACGATGGGACAGCAGTTCTCGCTCTCGCTCACGCTCAAAAACGTCGGCGACGAGCCGAAGGCGTTCCAGTCCTCGGTTCAGGTGGACGGCAACTCGCCGGGGGCACAGCAGACGGGGCAGATGCGGACCGACAAAATCGACCCCGGAAAGACGACGAAGTGGTCCACCACGCTCACGTACCCGTACGTGGCGAAGGTCAACTATCGAATCGAGAAGTTGGACGAGACGTTCACCATCAATATCGTCGGCGAGAAACTCTCGTTCGGCGAGGCGTTCCGTAGTCCGACCGAAGTCGCCATGACGATACAGGACATCACGCTCACCGACCATTACCGATACGAACCGAGCGGTGGGGGGTCCGAGAACGTGGAAGCGAGCGACGGCCGGCAGTGGGCCTTCGTCACCGTCAAAGCCGAGAACAAGTTCCGTATGAAACAGACCCTTCCGAAGGGAGAGCAGATTCATCTGATAGTCGGCGGCGACAAGGTTTCGATGGCGGACATCGCCAAGGAAGACGGGAAGTACAAGGTCAACCGGTTCGGCGACCGAACCGTCGCGTCCGGTGAAAGCCTGACCGGCTGGCTCGCCTACGAAATCCCCGCCGATACGTCGGTGGACGACTTAACCGTCGAGTGGAAAGGTAGCGACGGTAACGGGTCGTGGTGGGCTCGCTGGAGTCAGTAGTTCAGTTCCACGCGGCCCCGTCCGGGTCGATGAGTCGCTCTTCGCTGTCGATGGCGGCGATTACCTCCATGTCCTCGTCGGCCAGTTCGGGGGCAGAGAGGTTTTCTCGGAGATGACTCTCTCCCGTGGCTTTTGGGATGGGGACAACGTTCTCTAGCCCCTGCAACCACGCGATGCTGATTTGGGTCGGCGTCGCGTCGTACTTCGCCGCGACGTCGCGGAGTTCGGGCACGTCGTCGGCGTCGCCCCGCAGTATCGGTGCGTAGGCGACGAGCGTGATGTCGTGTTCCGTGGCGTACTCGTGGAGTTCGTCCTGCTGGAGCAGCGGGTGCATCTCGACTTGGTTGGCGACGATTGGCGCGTCGAGCAGGTCGCGCGCCTCGTCCAGCAGTTCGGGCGTGAAGTTGCTCACCGCCACGTTCCGTGCCGTCCCGTCGTCGTACAACGTGTCGAAGGCCGGAAGGGTGTCTTCCGCGTCGTAGGCCTTCATGGGCCAGTGGACGTAGAGCAGGTCGATGTAGTCGGTGCCGAGTCTGCCGAGACTTTCCGCCGTGCTCTCCAGCACGTCGTCGTGTGCGAGGTTGTCCGGGAGGACCTTCGTGGCGAGGAATACCTCCTCGCGGGGAACGTCCGCGGCGGCGATTCCGTCGCCGACCCCCGATTCGTTGTCGTACATCTGCGCGGTGTCGATGTGTCGATAGCCGAGCGAGAGCGCGGTTCGAACCGTCTCGGAACACTGTTCGCGGTCCTTGTTGCCGGACGTTCCCAAGCCGGGCGATGGAATCTCCGTCATAGCGTCGAGGACGGACGCGATGGCGAAAAAGGTCCGTATCGCGGAAGGGCTGGCCCGTTCGAGCGACGGCGATGGGTCGCCACCGTCACGCTCGCCGCTTTCGCGGCGGGTCATATCGACTTTCTTCGCGCCGACTTTCGTCCCGAACTCGTCACGTTTCCACTGGAAACGGTGGGGTCCTCGATGTGCCACCAACCCGCACGTCTGACGTGTGTCTGCCGCTCGGCACTCCACCCCGAACGTTCCCCTTTCGATGGTCGGCGTTCGACCACCTGGATGCGGTTTGTGAATCCTTCTCTAACCCCTCCGTTTCCGGTGGAAAAGTTACACCGGGGTTTCGAGGGGGTTGTGTCTCGCGCGGAAACGCGCGTCAGCGGCCGGTGGCCATCGTTTCCTGTGGAACTTCGAGACGGTAGGTGCGGTCGTTCGGGCGGTCCGTTCCCGGGCGTGGTGGTCCGTGGTCGCTCAGTAGTCCCCGTCGATGACGTACGGGTTGCTCCACAGCGTTACCTGCAGGACGACCGCCTTGAACCACGCGTCGTGCATCTTTTCGACGGTTTCCTCGTCGTGGTCGCCGTTTTCGAGGAACGGCCGCATCGTCGCGGTGATGGGGTAGATGAACGCCGACATGTAGCGGAAGGGAATGTGGTTGACCGAATTCACGTCGTCGGTTTGGTTCTTCTTTCGGCGGGTGTGACGCAGGCCTATCTCCTGTTGGTACCGGAGCCAATCGTCATCGTAGGGCGGGTTGCAGGTGTCCCGTATCCACTGGCCGAACCGGGCCCGCACCCGCTCCAGATACTCCTCGATGGGTTCGCCGCCGGGGGTGCTGAAATACTGCATCAGATGGGGGTGGTCGGCGACGAACCCGTACCACGTGTCGAGCACGTCGTCGATTTGTCCGTCAAGGACCTCGCCCGCCAGTCGAAGGTGCTCTTCGTCCTCCTCGGTGAACATCACGGTCTCCTTGAGCAGGTCGAAATCCTCGCGGTCGATGGGTGAGTCGGGAACGGACTCCTCGCCGTAGGTGTAGCCGGGGATGTCTTCGTGACTCATGGGGATTCGGACCGAGTAACGACCCCGAGTCGATAATCGTGACGGCCATCACGATGGTCACGCAACCGCCCTCAGTCCATCGTTCCGGTGACTGTATCGCAGGTGAGACAGTACACTTCCACTTCGTCCCTACCGTCCGTCATCCGCATCCAGTGTTGGGTCTGCGCGCCGCATTCGGGACAGTTCCTGAGGAGTTCGCCGTCCTCGCTCTCGTCCGGTGCACCGAGTGCGAGGGCGACGACACGCTCGTCGCCGTCGTTTTTGCCCATCTGGTAGTCGCCCGGCGCGAACCGGACGATTTCGCCCGCCTCGACCACCACGCTGCCGTCTTTCGTCTCGAACGTCGCGGTGCCGGATTGGACGTAAAAGACCTCCTCTTGGTCGAAGTGGGTGTGGAGGCCGGGGGAGAAGGTGTCGCCGGGCGCGAGTTCGTAGTAGTTGATGGCCATGTCTTCGGTGCCGAGGGCGTCGCCGACCGGTCGGGTCAGGTCCGCCGAACTGATGCGTCCGTCAACGTCGTCGATGGTGACTTTCTCCATACTTTCCGTCCGATGGCCGGTCGGAAAACGGTGTTCCCAACGGGAACCCACTCGGTCGAGGCGGCTCAGTCGAAGCGGCCGGTTTCCGCGCCGCAGTCCAGACAGGAGGTGACGAGTTCGTCTCGGCTGTCGGCCATCTCGATTTTGTTCTGGGTTCGCTCCCCGCACTCCTCGCAGTGGCGGTACATCTCTATGTCCTCGGTGTCGCGGGGCGCGCCGAGTGCGAGGGCGACGACGCGTTCTTCGCCCTCGTTGACGCCGCGCTGAAACTCGTCGGGCGCGAACCGAATCAGTTCGCCCGCCGAGACGACGGCATCCTCGTCGTCCGTCTCGAACGTCACGGTGCCGGATTGGACGTAAAAGACCTCTTCTTGGTCTCCGTGTGCGTGGTAGCCGAACGCGAAACTGTCACCGGGCGCGAGTTCGTAGTAGTTGATGGCCATGTCCTCGGTGCCGAGCGCCTTCGAAACCGGGCGTCGAACGTCGGCCGCGCTCATCTGTCCGTCAACGTCGTCGATGGTGACTTTCTCCATGAGGGTTCCTTCGGAGGAGGTGCCCTAAAACCTCCCACCGATTCGCGTCGATATTTAAAGCTACCGTCGGGTGAAAAACCTACTCCCGGTTTTCCGGGCTTCTTCCGCTTGTTTTTAGCCCAACCTAAAAAATCCCGCCCGCACGAAGTTTTAAGTGATGTACTGGGATTTAAGTACTACTTTCGCGTCTACCCGGTAGGTGAGAGACCGATGGCTATTGACCCACAATTCCACGAAAACCGCGAGAAAGTAGACGACCACGAGGGCCACGACGTGTGGGGTCCGGTGGACGAACCCGACAAACTCGGCATCCACGGCACCCACGTCGCGGTCGACTTCGACCTCTGTATCGCCGACGGGGCGTGCCTCGAAGACTGCCCGGTCGACGTGTTCGAATGGGTGGACACCCCGGGCCATCCCGAGAGCGAGGAGAAGGCAGACCCGGCCAACGAAGCCCAGTGCATCGACTGCATGCTCTGTGTGGACGTGTGCCCGGTCGATGCCATCGACGTGGACGCTGGCCGCGCCTGAGCGGAAGCGAAAATCCTCTTTTGTGTTATCCGCGGTTATTTATATATCGGCTCACAACTAGCTGTATGAATCTTCGAAGCCCTCCAACCTCCATGGGGCGGTGGTAGCCGTGGGTCCGACTATCGGAAGAGAGGAAGACGACGTTCTCGACCTCGACCTCGACGACGTTGAGGTTCCGTTCGAACCCGTTGACGTCCTCGGCACGGAACACGAGGACGACACGCTCACCGTCTACACCGTCACCGGCGGCGGCGCATCGCTCGTTCTGTCCGTCGAAGAACCCTCCCGAACGCGTTCGACGCCGGTGGCCGATACGGACCTGACGGCACCGCTCAGAACGGGACTCTTCTATCTCTTTCGGGACGGTATTCGAACGGTTCGCGTCCGAATCCCCCCTGAATCGGCTACCGACGCGCTCTCGTCGCTCGGCACCGCTTCCTCGTATCGATACGACGAACTCTCGTTTACCGCGAGCGTCGAAAACTAACGTTCGTCCGCGCCGTCCGAGCCGTCTACTCCGTCAATTCCGTCAATTCCGTCTACGCCGAGTTCTCGCTGCAAGTTTTCCATCACGTCCGACTCCGAGAGCGATTCGAACTGCTCTCGAAAGTGGTCGTCGCAGAGGCCGACCACCACGCCGTCCATCTCGGGCTCGAACGTCGCTTCCCGATCACAGTAGTGACACCGCATGGGACTGGCTATGGGTTCCACGAAATTGAACCCACCGCTCCGGGACGCCGAACCGACGTCAGAGCGTCACTGCGCTTCTGAAATGACGATACTCTTCCTTCGAAAGTCCCGCTTTCCCGAGCACGTCCTCGTGAGCGTCGCTTCCGCCAGTCGGTACGAGGTTGTTGTCGGCGATGGCGCGTTCTATCGGTCGCGTGTCCACCTCGCGTCCGTAGGGATAGTATCGCTCCACGGCGTCCAACTCGCTCGTCAGGTCGAGCGCCGACCGCGGGTCGTCGTACCGGTACGGGTGGGCCAGTCCGACGAGGCCGCTCGCTTCCGAGAGGAGTTCGACGCCGCGCTCGAAACTCGACACGTCTCGGGCGACGTAACACGGCCTATCGGTTCCGATGAGTTCTTCGAACGCGTCGGAGAAACCGTACTTCGTCTCCGGATGCGCGGCGATGGATCGGGCGATGTGCGGCCGTCCCAACCCCTCGCGCGATTCGAGGTCGAGGGAAATCCCGAGACGGTCCTCGACACAATCGATGATGGCTTGGCCGCGCTGTTTTCGGTCGGTCTGAAGACGCTCCAGTTCGTCGGCGAGTTCCGGTGTCGGATAGACGCCGTAGCCGAGCAGGTCGAGGTGCTGTCCGTCCGGTGCTTCGACCCGGAGCTCGATGCCGTGGACGACCGTGATGCCGTCCACGACGGAGACCGGCGTCGGCAGATCGGGATGGAGTCTATCGTGGTCGGTGATTGCGACGACCGAGACGCCCGCCGACCGGGCGGCCGACGGAACCTCGGATAATTCCATCGCGCCGTCGGAGTTGGTCGTGTGGACGTGAAGGTCCGCGAAAACGCTCATACTCCCTGTCGGGCGGCTCCGACGAAGGTGTTTGTGGTTCAGTCACCGTCTTCCATGATAAAAACCCGAGACGCCCCCGAGTTTATACTGATTGTACATCCTTATATTCTCCTATGACCCTTGCCGACAAAGTTTATAATGAACTTTACTGTATGAACTCTCGTAATGACGCTGAAACAGGCAAGCCAACTGCTCGACTCACACCAGTATCCGACCGACACGAAGCGGTTGATCGCGTCCCACGGCGACTACACTATCGACCTCCCCAACGGCACCGAAACGCTCGAAGAGGTGTTCAACCGCGTCGGGAACGAGACGTACGAATCGTCACAGCAGGCACAAGAAGCGATGTACAACGGTCTGAGTAGCAAAGCGATTGGCCGCCGCCACTACAGCGACCGCGACCCCACGACGATGGGGACGTTCGGGCCCGACCAGATCTCCTTCTAACCTGTTAGACCCATTCGAGGGCCCGATTCAGCGAGAGCGGAACCGACCCTTTTTCGTAGGCCTCGATGTGCCCGGACGGTCGAGCGCGGAAGACGACTGCCGGTCGGTGGCGAACGCCGGGTTGTTCGCCGACGACGGCGGCCCACTCGTCGTCCCGGAAACCGGTGCAATCGACGAACAACACAGCACCGCCTCCGTGTTCGCTCAACTGCCCGTTCGTCTTCGTTTCGGCCGTCTCGCGCACCGCCGCGACGGGTGTATCGGCGGCCCGCCGCGTGGGTGGACGCGGACGGGTCACTTCGACCAACGAGGACTGGTCGCCATCGCGCGGGTCGGCGCGAAAGTCGAGCGAGTGGCCGGTCGTCACTTCGATTTCGGGTTCCACGTCGTATCCGGCGTCGGTCAACACCTTCGCCACGGTGAACTCGCTCATCGTGGAACTCATTCGGTTCTCGTCGAAGCACTCGCTCGTCCCGAGTTTCGAGGCCATCGTGTACCGATAGTCGTCCAACGCGCCGGTGCTGAGGAACCGTTCGTAAAACGAGAGCGCCTCGTCGCGCGTCGCGTCGGGGAATCCCGCCGCGTACTTGCGGAAGAACGCCCGCGAGGTCTCCCGCCCGTCCTTCGAGAAGAAGACGGGAAGGAAGAACCACGAGAGGTAATCGTACTCGGCCAACCACGGCGATTCGACGGCCAAATCGGCGAGGAGTTCGCGTTGGCTCCACCGCGCGATGGGGTACGGAACCTCGTCGAAGGTGTGCTTGTTCGTTCGCCACAGCGCGGGCGGCGTCTCGGTGTTCCCGAGCCAATAGGCGAGGTCGTCGTTCCAGACGAACAGCGCCACGTCGCCGTTGTCCATCTCGAAGCGTCGCGCCTCGAAGCCGTTCGGTTCGACGTAGTGGGGCGTCGTCGAACGCGCCCCGAGGTTCGAGTCGAGGTGCGAATACAACTCCGTCGTTATGCGGTCGTCGTCCCACCGCTCCGTAGAGCGGCGAAAGCGGAGCGGGCTTGCCACGTTGACACCTAGTAACCGAGAATGTTTACGTGTTGTGCACCTCGTGGGATTCTCCCGCCTCCCTTTTCCGTCGTTTTCGCCGTCGTCCCGTTCGGTCCATTTTTCCTGATACCCCCTTCCGTCTGACGATGTTCCATCGTGAAGGTATAATGTGATTATCCGTTACATTAATAACTCCCCCTCGCCAAGTATGAGTGTGGTTGTCATGTCAATGGGTGCCTATGACGAAGAAGAACACGAACGTCGTGAGCGGAAGAACAGTACCGTCGATGCGGCTTTCGACGACGAACGGTCGCAGTATCACGGGACTGTTGAGTACGACTCCGGCGATTCGGCCGAAGACCTTCTCAAGCAGTTCGAGAAGATGAAGTCCGAGTAGCACGTTCCTTCTTCGCGCTTCGTTCACCAACCGGGAGGCGATGGTGCACCGGCTCCCGTTTCGATTCGCTCCGCGACCGACGGGTCCGGGACTCCGGTTTTTGTTTGCGACATTGCTTCCCACGCACGAATCGACCGACCGACCCACGAGTCGGTCTCGCGTACCGTCGCCAACACCGTTTCGTACGTTTCACGGTTGATACTCGTCGTTCCGGGTCGATTAGCCGCGGCAGTGGCGACGAACCGTGCGCGGTCCTCGTCGGTTAACTCGCCCGCACGCATGCGTTCGGCGACTCCCTCCAGTTCGTCGGAGTTGGGATGGACGAAGACTTTTTCGCCGATGGCTTGGGGTCCGAGCAGAAGTCCCGAGAGCGCGTCCGGCGGTTCGTCGTCCACCAGTCGGTCTCCGTCGAACGCCGCCTCGACCCGTTCACACTCCGTCTCCTGTCCCAACTTCAGGTTGTGACCGGGGTACTCCGAACACTCCAGCGGATACAGGTCGTCGCCGTGAATTCGGCACTGGAGCGTTTTCGGGTCGAGAAACGTACAGGTCGGGAGCCATCTCGGTTCCTCGCTGTCGAACGGCTCGACCGGTTTGAGCGGTTTTCGAAGGCCGAGAAAGAACGCGGGCTTTCCCTCGATGGCGGCCAGTTTCACGCCGCCGACGTCCGTCCCCGAATCGTCCTGCCAGAGCCGCGGCGTCAATGCGTCGGCGAGTCCCGCTTCGACGAACGCCACCACTTCCTCGCGCATGAGTGGGACGAAGTTGTGGGCGTCGTCCAACGGCTTTCGTGCGCCGCGTCGTTCGTGGTCCGTGATTTCGGGTGCGATGTCGCGCCAATCGATACAACAACCCGCACATCCCTCACAGTTCACCTCCATACCGACCGAAGTACGGTAGTCGTTCGCATAAACGGTCGGGTGGAACTATCCTGTTGTGGAACCAATCGTGCGTATGGACGACGATACCGACGTGCGCGTCTGGTTGGTCGAACGGACGTATTCGGACGACGAACAGAACCTCATCATCCTCGTCTACGCGACCCCCGACGGGTCGCGCTACTTCCGGAAGGAGCGTGCACTCACGAGTTTTACCGGTGCCGCGCGGGAAACGACCGCCGCACTCGACGTGTCGTCGAACCAACTCGGGGCGGTCGATGACCCGGAGACGCGCGAGCGATACGCGACTGAAGCCGAACGTATGGCGGACGAATACGACCCCGCGGAGTCCGTGTGAACTATTGTGCTACGGACGGATATTTTCTACAAATATCTAAATATATGAGGGCGTAGAAGATTAAATACTAATACAAAAAAGAATAATTTATATCTTACTAGCTGTATTTTCGAAGCGATGCGAAGACGAACGTTCATGTCAGCGCTCGCGGCGGCAACCGCAACGGGACCGATAACAACAACCCTCAGCTCCGAAGTACGCGCCGTTTCGGGCGAGATTCCACCCCTCGTCTGTCACTCGACGTCGAGTTTCCTCGACGCCAGCGGCGGCGAGTTGACCGACAGTTCCATTATCGCGGTGTGGGCGGAGGACACCGCCACGAATCACGACGCCGACTCGAACGGCGACGCGACACTCTACAGCAGCGGAACGTCCATTCCGCTGGTCGTCTCCGACTCGAACGTCGTCGCGTTCGGTTCGATGCTGGTTGAGGACGGCACGAACTGGCAACAGGGCAACGAGGAGTTCGTCCTCAACGCGTGGGACGCCGAACTCGGTGGGTCAGGTACCGTCCTCTTCGACGAGGGTCACGGCCAGTACTACGACCTCGCGTCGTTCTCCAAGTTCGAGAGCTACGCCGAGAACAACGGCTACACGGTCACGGCCACCTCGAACCTCTCGGCCGACCTCGGGAGCGCCGACGCGGCGGTCATCACGTCGCCGAGCACCGCGTTCTCCAGTTCGGAACTCGACGACCTCGCCACCTTCGTCGCGGGCGGCGGCACGCTGTTCGTCCACGACCAATCCGACTACGGCGACCACGACGCCACGGCCAACCTGAACGACTTCGCCAGCTACCTTGGCCTTTCCTTCCGATTCAACGACGACGAGGTGCTCGACACCTCGAACAACGGCGGCGCGGATTACAAACCGCTCACCAGCCAGTTCAACACCGCGTTCGACTACTTCACCGACCGCGACGGGTTGGGACTCGACAAGAGCAAGACCTACACCGTCGACGTCACCAAGGTCTCGGACGGCGACACGGTGACGGTGCAGTTCGCGGACGGTTCGACCGAGAGCATCCGAATCCTCGGCATCGACACGCCCGAGAAGACGTCGAACAGCTCCGCCGAACGGATTCAGGAGTGGGAGGGCATCGAATCGATGACCTACCTCCAGACGTGGGGGTCGAACGCCACCGACTTCGGCAAGAGCGAGCTAAGCGGCGCGACGGTCGAACTCTCCTTCGACCAGAACGAACCGCTCCGCGACACCTACGGCCGCGTGCTCGGTTACATCCACTACGACGCCACGGGCGACGGCACCCGCGACGACTTCTACAACCTCCGCACCGTCGAAACCGGCAACGCCCGCGTGTACGGCTCCGGTTCCTCCTACCACGACGACATCTGGCGCGCGGAAGACACCGCACGGTCGAACGGCACGGGTCTCTGGGCGCAGAGCGACCCCGACGCCTCCTCGGAAATCCGCAATCGGACGGTGGACGACCTGTTCCTCCCGCAAGCCGCCAGCGTCAAGACCGCCTCCGGCGGCGTGAGCGATTCCCGCGTCCCGATTTACGCTGAGAGCACCGCTACCCAGTCCGGTGGCTACACCTACGGCGGCGACATCCCGCTCGCCGCGGTGGACGAGGCCGCCAACGTGGCCGTGGTCGGTGGTCCGCTCATCGACGAGAACTACGAGAGTTCCGAAGGCTTCGCCGTCGATACGTCGGACTACGAGAACTTCGTCTTCCTCACGAACCTCATCGATTACGTGAGCGACCGAAGCGGTGATATTCTCATCGACGGCGGCCACGGGCAGTTCGACGCGAGCTACGCCGTCTCGAATGACGACGCGGCGTACTACCAGCGCTACCTCGAAGGCGTGGACCTCTCGTTCGACCAGGCGAACGACCTCGACACGTTCGACCTCTCGCGCTGGCAGGCCATCGTGGTCACCACGCCCGCCGACGCGTTCACGCAAGCCGAAATCGACGCGCTCACCTCGTTCGTCGCCGACGGCGGCGCGGTGGTCCTCGTCGGCGCTGGCACGGCACCGTCGAGTGCACGCACCAACTTGAACGACCTCGCGTCCGCGCTCGGAACCGACCTCCGAATCAACGGCGACCACGTGACCGACGGCACGAACAACGTCAACGGCGATTCGGGCATCCCGACGACGACGGTCTTCGACACCTCCTTCCCGCTGTTCGACGCCTACGACGGCTCGACCGGCGGCGGCGACGGCGGTAGCGGCAGCGGCGACCTCTCCATCGCTCAAATCCACGAGGATGCGGCGGGCAACGACAACAACAACCTCAACGACGAGTACGTCGTCTTCGAGAACCCCGGAACTGGTTCCATCGACCTCTCGGGGTGGACCGTCGAGGACGAAGCCGCCCACACCTACGCCTTCCCGAGCGGCTTCACGCTCGACGCGGGCGCGCAGGTGACCCTCCACACCGGAACCGGTTCGGACACGAGTTCCGACCTCTACTGGGGCAACACCGGTACCGCGATCTGGAATAACGGCGGCGACACGGTGTCCGTCTACGACGACAGCGGTGCACTCTACACGAGCGAGTCGTACTGAACCGCGCGAGACGGACGACGCGAACGACATCGCTTTTCGCGGCTTTTTTGACTTGCACCGTTCCCGAGCGATTGCACCGATTTCGAATGGAACGGCCGTCTACGGACGGATATCTGTGTGCGGCCCGAATCCGGGAATGTATCGGATAGTGCTATACGAAATGATCCATCTCGTCCGATTGTCGATACCGCTTCGAAGCGGCGTACGGGTCGGCGACCCGTGTTACTCCTCGCTTCGGTCAGACGCGACCGTCACGTCGAACGCCGCCGGGTCGGCATCCGCGACGGTGGGGAGCTTCCGTAGCCGCGGTCGCACGAGGACGTACAGCCCCGTGAACCCGAAACCGAACGCGGCGAGTCCCATCGTCGTCGTCGTTCCCAGTACCTCGGCGACGACGCCGCCGATGAGCGACCCGAGCGGTAGCGTGGCCCCCGAGGCGGTTCCCTTGATGGACGACACGCGGGCGAGGCGGTCGGCCGGAAACACGGTCTGGTTCAGCGTCGCCGTGAGCACGCCGTTGATGCCCGCTGGCACCCACGCGAGTCCGAAGAGGACGACGGTGAGCGCCGTCCCCGGCGCGTACACCGCGGCGAGCCAACAGCACGCCGCCACCGAGTTGCCGACGAGCAACAACCGGCCGTACGAAACGCGTTCGAGATAAGGCGCGAGGATCGACCCGACCAGTCGGCCGATGCCGAGCGCACCGAGCAGCAGGCCGTAGACGGCGGGGCCGCCGAGCGCGTCGCCGAAGGCCGGGAGAATCGCGAGCGTTACCCCGGTCGCCAAGTTGGCCACCGCCGTCGTGAGTACCAGTTCGACGAAGACGGTCCCGCGGAGCACGTCCGCTCCGTCCCGTAGGTCGGCGACGTACGAGTCGAGTATCGACTCGTCGGCCCGCTCCGCTTTGCCGCCTCTCTTGCCGACCTTCGGGACGGCGATACCGGCGAACAACAGTCCCGCGACGGCGAACGTGGCCGAGTCGAACAGGAACAGGGTCGTCGCGCCGAAGACGGCGATGAACGCGCCGCCGAGCGCGTCGAACACCATGTCGAGTCCGAGCGTGACGGTTGCGAGGGCGGAGTTCGCCCGCGAAAGCCGCGAATCGGCCACGATGCGAGGGACGAGCGTCGTCTGCACCGGTGCCATCAGCAGCGTCGCCAGCGTCAGTATCGGGACCACCGCGAGCAGGACGCCGACGCTCATCCATCCCGTCGCCGCGGCGAGCGGGAGTGCGAGAACGACGACGCCTTGGAGGATCTGTGTCCCCACGAGCACCGGTTTGAGTGGGAGTCTGTCCACGACCGGTCCGGCGAGTATCTGTAAGAGCCACGGGAGCAACAACAGTGAGTTGGCGATTCCCGTGAGGACCGTCGAGCCGCTGAGCTCGAAGACGAGCCACAGGACGGCGACGGTGTAGAGGCTGTCCCCGGCGTTCGTCACGAACTCCCCGGCGAAGAACCGCCGGAAGTCGCGGTTTCGCCACAGCGATGGCGCGGTCCCGTCCGCGTCGGCCGTGGTCATTCACGACCACCTCCGGCGGTTTCGGCGGTCGTCGGCCGTGGTTCGAGCGGTTGCAACGACCGCGAGCGATTCGTCTGTCGTTCGAGAAGCGATGCGTGCACTGGTGAGCCGCGGCTGTGTGCCCGCGACTCGGCGGATATCGGCATATGCGTGTGTGTTCGGTCGAGAAAGTGCGGCTACGGAACGTAGCGGAACGAAACCCGAGTGCTGCGGCTATCGGGCCCCGCTCCTCGGCGTGAGCGCGAGGGGTTCGAACACCGGACGATACGCGTGCCGGCAGGTCATAGAACGGTTCGTACGGAACGTGTGTCGTATGATATATAGATTTGATGGTGCTATGCCACGGGGTCGCAAACCGCTAGCCGCCCGTCCGGTGGGAATCCTTTTCGACCGACCGCTCCCGCGAACGCGCCGAACGTTCTTTGCCCGTGACCCACCAACTCCCACCGATGAGCACCGAGAAGTGCGACGGTTGTGGGGCGGACGTACCCATCGCGGGCGGTATCGCCAACCTCTGGAGTTCGAACCCGCAAACGACGGGTGGAATAACGCTAGAGTTCGAGGACGGGAGCGAGCATTTCCTCTGCTACGCTTGCATCGAGGAGTTACCGGACCATCCGTCGGCGGCGGACGTGACGGCGCTCGAACGGAGCGACTAACCGGGTCATTCGCTCCCGTCGGTTCGGGCGTTTCGACGTTAATCGTACCGTCGTCGTTCGCTGTACCATCCGCCGAAGAACCCACAGGTTTTACGCGTTCGCCGTCGTTATCACGGATAGTGAATCCCGAGCGGATTTTCGACGAGTTTCCCGCACCTTCCTTCCGTGGCAACCAGCAGGAGGCGCTATCGGACATTCGGGAAGCGTTCGAAGGGACAACGACGTGGTGTTGGTTCGCGCACCGACGGGGAGCGGTAAGTCCCTGCTCGCTCGGGCGATTGCGGGGTGTGCCCGTCAGATGGACGAGGCCGCCCCGACCGATTCGACGGGGGCGTACTACACCACGCCGCAGGTATCCCAGTTGGACGACGTGGCCGAGGACGCCCTGCTGGACGACCTCAAGATAATCCGAGGGAAGCGAAACTACTCTTGCATTCTGCCGGGCGAGCACGACACCCCCGTGAACCGAGCACCTTGTGCCCGCGAGAAGGGCTACGACTGCTCGGTCAGACACCGGTGTCCGTACTTCTCCGACCGCGCCATCGCCAGCAACCGCGAAATCGCGGCGATGACCTTGGCGTACTTCATGCGAACCGCCGGGTCGGAAGTGTTCCGCAAGCGCGACGTGGTGGTCATCGACGAGGCCCACGGACTCGCCGAGTGGGCGGAGATGTACGCGGCCATCGACCTGAATCCGCGCACGGTGCCCATCTGGGACGACATGAAGATCCCCGAGATAACCGGACTCGACAGGGCGGTCGACTACGCGGACCGACTCGTCGGCACTTGCAAGCGACGGAAGGACGACCTCATCGCGCAACCGGAACTCACGGCCGCCGAGGTCGCCCGACGGGACCGGTTCCAGGAACTCATCTCCGAGTTGGACTGGTTCGTGGACGACTACCGCGACCCGGACAGCGCGACGGAGTGGGTGGTGGACCAACCGGACGGCGCGGGCGGGCCGATAACCATCAAGCCGATGAACCCCGAGCGCTACCTCGCCCACACCGTCTGGGAACGCGGGAACAAATTCGCGCTCCTCTCGGCGACGATTTTGAACAAGGAGGCGTTCTGTCGGCAGGTCGGCCTCGACCCCGAACGCGTCGCCCTCGTGGACGTTGGGCACACCTTCCCGGTCGAAAATAGACCGCTGTACGACGTGACGCAGGGGAAGATGACCTACGAGCACCGCGAGGAAACCCTCCCGAAAATCGCGCGGACGGTCGTCAGAATCATGCAGGAACACCCGGACGAGAAGGGCATCGTCCACGCCCACTCCTACCACATCCAGAAAAAGCTCGCCGAGCAACTGGAGGCGTTCGGCGTCGGCGGGCGGGTGCGCGCCCACGGCCGCGATTCGCGCGACGCCGACCTCGATTCGTGGAAAGCGACCGACGACCCGGACGTGTTCCTCTCGGTGAAGATGGAGGAGGCGCTCGACTTGAAGGGCGACCTCGCGCGCTGGCAGGTGCTCTGTAAGGCTCCGTTCTTGAACACGAGCGACTCGCGGGTCGCCCACCGACTCGAACACGGGCAGTGGGCGTGGTACTACCGCGCCGCGCTCCGAACCGTCATTCAGGCCTGCGGGCGGGTGATTCGCGCGCCGGACGATTACGGTGCGACGTATCTCGCGGATTCCAGCCTCTTGCAACTGTTCGACCGCGCCCGAACCGATATGCCCGACTGGTTCGCCGAGCAGGTGGACCGCATGGCGCACCCCGACCTGCCGGAGTTCGACCCGCGTTCGGCGGGCGGTTCGGGTGGCAGTATCGGCCACGGTAGCACCCGGCAGTTCGGTGGTAACGTCGGCGACAACGGCGGACGCAACGATTCGTCCGGCGGAACCGAGGCGGACGATTCCGATTCCGGGTCGAATTCGCGCCGGAATTCACGCTCGCGGCGCTCCCGGAAGAAGAGTCCCATGGCGGACGTGTGGGACACGGAGTAGCCGCGATTCTCGTCGAATCCGTCAGATGAACGTGACGGTGTAGGCCACCGCCGAACTCAACATCAGGAGCACGAAAAACAGCGAGATGAGCTTCTGTCTATCCATACGCGACGTGAACAGTTCACAGGTGATAAGTATTTTCCACGACCTCTGTTTCGTCACTCCACCCGCGCATCGACCACGACGTGCCACACGCCCTCGCTGTGGCTCTTGACGCGGCGCGTATCCAGAATCTCCACGTCCCGTCCGTGCTCGTGAGCCGCCGATTCAAGCCGCGAAACCGGACGCTCCCACAGCCGATTTTCGGGCGTCGTCTCGTGCATGTGGATGACGCCGCCGGGTTCGAGGGCGGCCAGTGCCGTGTCGAGGTACTCGTGTGCGTCGTAGTAGCCCATGACGACGCGTTCGGCGCGCACGTCCGCCATCTCCCGGCAGTCGGCGCGGTAGGCGTCTATGCGGTCGGGAACGTCGTTCAGCATCGCGTTCTCGACGAGGGACTTGAACGACGCCGGGTTGCGTTCGACCGCGGTCACGTTCGCTCCGGCGCGGGCCATCGGGAGCGTGAAGTAGCCGATTCCGGCGAACATGTCGAAGACGCGTTCGTCCGGCGAAACGACGTCGCCCATCCGGGAGCGCTCGCGCTGGTTGCCGGGGGCGAACATCACCTCTCGGAGGTCGAGGGCGTACTTCGTTCCGTGCTCCGTGTGGACGGTCTCGGTATCGCCGGACCCCGCGACGACGCTCACGTCGGGTTCCCGGTGCTCGCCAGAGATTCCGCCGCGGGAAAGGACGGTTTCGGCTTCGCCGTGGAGGGCGAGCAGTTCCTCGCCGACCTCCTCGGGTCGCGGACAGTCGTCGAACTGGACGAGAATCACGCTTCCGACGACGGCCCACGACTTCGGTGCGCGGTCGATGTCGTCGTCCGACCACCCGCGCTCCCGAAGCAGGGAGTCGAGGTCTGTGTGTCGAATCTCCGGGTCGGACTGTTCGACGACCTCCTCGAACCGCGTTTCGGTCGGTCGCGCGGTCACGGGCAGTTCGACCAGTTCGTCGTCGTGTTCGCTGACTTTTCTGGAGTCGTCGTAAACGCCTTCCGCCTCCAGTTCCGCGATGGTCGCTTCGGCCCGCGGTTTCGCCACGAGGACGGCGAGGTTACGCATCCGGGACCACGTACAGCCCGTTTCGACTCTTGAACACGGGGACCGTCTCCGCGTTCTCGTCCATGTACGACGGCTTGGAAATCGTCTTCGTCTGGTAGGTTTCCGGGTCGAGCACCTGCACCGCGCGCTCGTCGGTCACCGCGACGAGCGTCGTCTCCTCGGCATCGTCGATGGTGCCCAACTTGCGCGCATCCGAGGCGTCTTCGTCACCGAACTGCGCCTCGTACTCCTCGCCGGTCGTGATTCGTTTGCCTTTCAGGTTTCCGCGCACGCTCCGAACGAGCACCGGCCCGTCGTCGTCCGGGCTGATGATGTCGCCGGGCGTGAACGGCGGCAGGCGGACGGCGTAGGTGACGCGGTACACCTCGTTGCCGTCCTCGTCCTCCGTGACGAGGGTTTCCGAGTCGGTGAAGCTCCCGCCGAACTCCTCGACCAGTTTGTTCGAAATCTTCTTGCCGATGTTGTTGGTCGAGACCTTGATGTTCAGGCCGTCGGGCGTCGCGTCCATGTCGGTGACGAAGGCGTTTCTGTCGCCCGTCGCCTCCATGTCCGCGACGATTTCGTTGGCGATTTCGCGGGCGCGCTTCTCCTCTTCCGGCGTCGGCGTCCGGTCCACGCCGCGCACCTGCACGATGCTGGCGTAGTAGTCGCCCGCGATTCGTCCACACCGGGTACACGTCTGGCGGGCGATCATCACGGGGACCATAATCTCCTCCTCGATCAGCGTGTCGCGGACGACGCCGGAGAAGTAACAGTGCATCCGGATCGTGTTCGGGTCTATCTGTTCGGGTTCCACCTGCCACGACACGTCGCGGGCATCGACGTGTACCGCGAGCGCTTCGCTCACTTCCTCGATGGCGATGTCGGTGTAGTCTCGCGCGCCCACGTCCACCCAGCGTCGGCCGCGGTAGACGGCACCGCACTGTGCACACACTCGGACTTCGATTCGCTCCGGGGCGTCTACGAGGTCGAATCGGTCGAAATAACACGCGTCACAGAGCTTCCGCTCGCGTGGAGAGGCGGAGGTCGGATAGTCCCGTTCCGTGATATCGACCTCGATGGGGTCGCCACAGTTCGGGCAGAATTCGCCAGAATCGGTCATTGACGGTTCTATGTCGTTCGCGCTTTTAAGCCTGTAGAAGGCTCACGGCAGGACGAACTCGTCATCGTCCACGGCATCGCGCCACGAGTGGGTCGGTTCCCAGCCGAGCATCGACTCGGCTTTCGCGGTCGAGAAGGCCGAGTCGGTCCCGGCGATATCACACCGCTCCGGGACTCCGCCGAAGAACTCGACGAGGGCGTCTTCGATGGGTTCGTCGAGGTAGTTGTCGGCCGCCGAGACGATGAAGGGTTCGTGACCATCGAAGTCCGCCGTGATGGCGCGTTCGATGGCCGTCACGACGTCCCGAACGTCCACGTAGGACCAGAAGTTCCCCGCGCCCGTTGCGAGGTTGGTCCGCGCGTCGAGACAGTCGTACTCGTCGGGAAACTGCACCCATGACCCGCGCATCGACGCGACCGGAACGTCGTATCGACGGGCGACCATGCCCCCGATTTGTTCGCCGACGACTTTCGAGGTCCCGTACGGGTCTTCGGGTCGAAGCGGGTGTTCCTCGTCCAGCGGTAAGTACTCGGGGAGGGTCGGTTCACCCGCGAGTTGGAAGCCGTAGGCGCTCTCGTTCGACGCCCACGCGATTCGGGCGTTCGTTCGCCCCGCCGCGGTGAACACGTTGTAGGCCCCGACGACGTTGTTTTCGAAGATGCGCATCCCCGCGTGGCGCTCCGGCGACGGCAGCGTCGCCCAGTGAACGACCGCATCGGGATTCTCCGTCGAAATCGCCTCCGCGGTTTCGACCTGATCGGTCAAATCCGCCGCACGAAACGAGAGCCCCCGATATCCCCCGAGTTCCCAGTTCGACCGAGAAAGACCGAGACAAGTGACGTCCCACCCTCGTTCGGCGAGGTGTTTGGCGAGCCATCGGCCAGAACGGTTGAGACTACCGGCTAAGACGACCGTACCGGTCATCGAGATACCCTCGCCGGTTCAAACGAGAACATACGCCCCTTATTCCGCCTCCGGGGGTAAGCGTTCCGGCCTCATCGAAACTGAAATTTTAACTTTCGTTGTGTTTTTATCGGTCGGAGAAAACTCACCCTTCCCGCTTGCTACTTATCCGCATGCGACGACGAATCTTTAAACGGTCGGAATCCCTAGACTGAACCATGAAGTGGAAGGCAGATTGGGGACTTCGAGCCAGGATGGGCTTTACGATGTTCCTCCTGTTCGCCCTGTATATCGTGTTCGTCGGTGGGTTAGTAGTGATATTCCCGGAGCGTATCCTCCCCATCGCACTGGTGTTCGGCATTTTCTCGCTTGGCCAGTTCTTCTACAGCGACAAACTCGCGCTGTGGAGCATGGGCGCACACGAAGTGAGCGAGGACGAGTATCCCGACCTCCACGCGACCATCAGCCGACTCTCCCAGCAGGCCGACCTGCCGAAGCCGAAAGTCGCCGTCGCGGATACTCGCGTCCCAAACGCGTTTGCGACCGGGCGCTCCCAGAAGAACTCCGCCGTTTGCGTGACGACGGGACTCCTCCAGACGTTGAATCAGGAGGAGTTGGAGGGCGTGCTCGCTCACGAACTCGCCCACGTCAAGAACCGCGACGTGATGGTGATGACCATCGCGTCGTTCCTCTCGACCATCGCGTTCATGGTCGTCCGCTGGGGCTGGCTGTTCAGCGGCGGGCGCGACAGCCGGGACGGGAATCAGGTTCCCGTCTTCGTCGCCATCCTCGCGTCGCTCGTGGTGTGGATTATCAGTTACTTCCTCATCCGCGCGCTCTCGCGCTACCGCGAGTTCGCCGCCGACCGCGGCGGGGCGACGATTACGGGCAAGCCGTCCGCGCTCGCGTCCGCCCTGCTGACCATCGACGGCGGGATGGATCGGGTGCCACAGGAGGACCTGCGCGAGACGTCGGAGATGAACGCGTTCTTCATCATCCCCGCAAAAGCAGGCTTCGTCAGCAAGCTGTTCAGCACGCACCCCAGCACCGAGGCGCGGGTCGAGCGACTCCGCGATATGGAACGCGAGATGGAGTCCTACTGACGCTACGGCGTCTTGATGTAGGCGTATCCCTCTTTGGCCTGTAGTTTCGTGAGTTCACCGACGCCCGCGGGGACGACTTCGACTCCTTCGAGGAGGTCCTCTTTCGTGTAGTTGAGCTTGTTCATGCTGTTGTGACACGCCTTGAACTTCACGCCCTTCTTTGCGAGCGATTTCACTGTCTCGGCTTGGGTGGAGTCGGTCGAGAGGAGTTTGACGCCTACGCCGTTAGCGACGAGCGCGATGGTCTCCGTGTCGGTCGAATCGTCGTTCAACAGGTTGGCGACGTTCGCCACCGCGTGTTTCTGGTGGTCGTCCCCCTCGCTGAAGTGGAATACTGAACTCATTGTGATGTCGTTGGAAGCGTCTTCCGTGGTTTCCTCGTCAGTCTCTGTCGTCTCGGTTTCCGTCGTGGAGGTGTCGGCACCTTCGGCGTCGCTCGGGCCGCTCGAACACCCCGCGAGCGCGACGGCGGTGCCAGCACCTGCCAGTTCGAGAAACCGGCGTCGGGAATGCGTTCCCATCGGTTTCACGGACGGGCTCGATACCCTTTATTATCTGCCACATAAGTATCGCCTCCCTTTTTCCGCACCGACTTCGTACACCTCGGTATGGGATTATTCGACGGCATCCGTGAGGTGCTCGGCATCCGCGCCGAGACGGACGCGGGACGCGAGGCCGACCCCGAAGACCTCTTCGGGATGAGCACGGCCTACGTCACGATGGAAGCCGACCTCGGCTACGAATCGGTCGGGCAGGCGGCGCTCTGTTTCTCGGAGGTCGATAGCACCGACTTCCAGGATGCGGTGGACGAAGTGCACGCCATCCTCGAAGCCGGAAAGGAGGAGACCGGCACCGAGGCGACCGCGCACGTGGACAATCACGGCTACTCGTGGTTCGTCCTCGAAGACGACGACCCCGAAGACCTCGTGACGAGCCTCCACTTCGCGGCGGACACGTTCGTCGAGGAGGGCTACGGGTCGCGTCTCCTCGCCGCTATTTTCGGCTTCCAGCGGGACGGCAACTACGTCTACTGGGTGTACTCCTTCCGTCGCGGCGCCTACTATCCCTTCGCGCCGAAGCGCGGCCACGAGCGCGACTCGGCGGCCGAGTTCAAACTCCGGAGCAACATGGACGGCGAACTCGAAATCGAGTCCGACGAACAGTACTGGTATCCGCTCTGGCCGGACCACACGAGCAAACATCCGTGGGAATAACTTCCACGCGATTTCCTTTTCGTATCTAAAGGCTTCCCTTCCTATTCTGATATCCCGACACCGCTCGCCAGTTTCACTTTCACTCCGCTGTTAACGGAGGTTTATATAATGACGGGAACAAGGCAGGAGTACAATGGCAGACGTAGACCTCGAAGCACTCCCCGGCGTTGGTCCAGCGACAGCAGAAAAACTCCGTGACGCGGGATTCGATTCCTATCAGAGTCTCGCGGTTGCGAGTCCCGGCGAACTCAGCAACACCGCCGACGTCGGCGAGAGCACGTCCGCCGACATCATTCAGGCCGCCCGAAAGGAGGCCGACATCGGCGGATTCGAAACCGGTTCACAGGTGCTCGAACGACGCGAGCGAATCGGCAAGCTCAGCTGGCAGATAGACGAAGTGGACGAGTTGCTCGGCGGCGGCGTCGAGACCCAATCCATCACCGAAGTGTACGGCGAGTTCGGTGCGGGGAAATCCCAGATCACCCACCAGCTTTCGGTGAACGTCCAACTGCCGCCCGAACAGGGCGGTCTCCACGGCAGCGTCATCTTCATCGACTCTGAAGACACGTTCCGCCCCGAACGTATCGACGACATGGTTCGTGGCCTGCCGGACGAGGCCATTCAGGCCACGATGGACGACCGCGAAATCGACGGTTCCCCGGACGACGAGGAAGCGATGGAGGAACTCGTCGCCGACATCCTCGACAAGATTCACGTCGCAAAGGCGTTCAACTCCAACCACCAGATGCTCCTCGCGGAGAAGGCACAGGAACTCGCGGGCGAACACGAGGACAGCGACTGGCCCGTCCGACTGGTCTGTATCGACAGCCTCACCGCCCACTTCCGCGCCGAATACGTCGGTCGTGGACAGCTCGCCACCCGTCAGCAGAAACTCAACAAACACCTCCACGACATCGACAAGGTGGGTAACCTGTACAACACGGCCGTCGTCGTGACGAATCAGGTTTCGTCCAACCCCGACTCGTTCTTCGGCGACCCGACCCAGCCCATCGGTGGCAACATCCTCGGCCACAAATCGACGTTCCGGATGTACCTCCGAAAATCGAAGGGCGACAAGCGTATCGTCCGACTCGTGGACGCGCCGAACCTCGCCGACGGTGAGGCCGTCATGCGCGTGCAGGACGGCGGTCTGAAGCCGGAATAACCGCCGACTATTTTGAGTTTTTCTCGCAATATCGAATATCGAGTGAGCGGCTGAAATCATCCGAGCAGGGTTCGATGACATCGACTGCCCCTGATATCATTCCGTCTTCATCGTTCTTCCCCGATTTATTTTACTTCGCTCTGGTACTGCCCGTGAACATGTCTTCGAATCTAGTTCTCGCGCTCTTGGAATAGCATCACAATATTATGCCTGTGCGTCGCGTCTCTTCAGGTGTGATGAGCACATGAACGGCTATGCAATCGTCCTCGCGTCCGAGGACATCGAAAAGATTCAGGCGGCGAGCATGATCGGATCCATCGCCGCGGCGTCCGACATTCCGGTCGAGGTTTTCGTAACGATGAACGCGCTCAACGCGTTCGAGACGGAGACCGTCGAACGGAACGACTTCAAAGGCGGCCGCGTCGCCGAGGCGATGATGAGCGCTTCGGACGTTCAGGTTCCCCTGTTCACCGACCAACTCGAACAGGCGAAGGACCTCGGTCCGATGACGGTGTACGCCTGCACGATGGCGATGGACCTGCTCGGAAACACGCTCGACGACTACGTGGACGTCTTCGACGACGAACTCGGCGTCGCCGGATTCCTCGAACGAGCACAGGACAAGAACGTCATATTCGTCTAAACTGGTGATTACAATGAGCGAAACAGAAATCGAACCCGACGTAACGATCGACGCGCGCGGTGCGACCTGCCCCGGCCCCCTGATGGACCTCATCGGGAAAATAAAGAGCGTGGACTCGGGCACCGTCGTCGAACTGCAAACGGAAGACAGCGGATCGAAAAAGGACGTCCCGGAGTGGGTGGACAAGGCCGGACACGAACACCTCGATACCGTCGACCACGACGGTTACTGGAGCCTCTACGTGAAGAAAGCATGAAACGAATCGCAATCGTCGGTGGCGGGACCGGCGGGACGGTCCTCGCCAATCGACTCGCCGACGAACTCGCGCCGGAGATAGACGCCGGCGACGTCGAGGTCACGCTCGTCACCGACGACCCGGACCACGTGTACAAGCCGCTCTACCTCTACGTGGCCTTCGGTGAACGAGAGGTTCAGGAGGCCCGGCGACCGATTTCGGAACTCCTCGACAGCCGCGTCGAACTCCGAATCAACCGGGTCGTCTCCATCGACACCGACGAGAAACGGCTCTCGTGTCAAGACGGGGGGACGACGCTCGACTACGACTACCTCGTCCTTTCGACCGGCGCGAAACTCACGCCGGAGGACGTCCCCGGCCTGAAGGAGGGCGGACACCACTTCTACGGTCCCGACGGGGCCGAGGCGTTGCGCGACGACTTGGCCGAGTTCACCGGCGGGCACCTCGTGCTCTCGGTCATCGGCGTCCCGCACATGTGCCCGGCCGCGCCGCTGGAGTTCGTCTTCATGGCCGACGACTGGCTCCGCGAACGGGGACGGCGCGATGACGTCGAAATCACGTACACGTACCCCATCGGACGCGCCCACGGACTCGAATCCATCGCCGAGTGGGCGACGCCGGAACTCGAAAAGCGGGACATCAACGTCGAGACGTTCTTCAACGCAGATGAGGTCGACCCGGAGGAGAAGGTCATCCGGACGATGGAGGGCACGGAGATGGATTACGACCTCTTGGTCGCCATTCCGCCCCACAGCGGCGACGACCTCATCAAGGAGTCCGGCCTCGGTGACGACGGCTGGGTGCCGGTCGATAAGGAGACGCTCGAAGCGGACGCCGCGGCGGACGTCTACGCCATCGGCGACACCGCCGACGTGCCGACGAGCAAGGCGGGCAGCGTCGCCCACTACGAGGCGGGCGTCGTCGCCGACCGCCTCGCCAGTCGGGTCCGCGGCCACACCCCGACGGCCATATTCGACGGCAAGACGGTCTGTTTCATCGAATCGGGCATGGACGAGGCGACGTTCGTGGAGTTCGAGTACGGCCGACAGCCGACGGTCCGCGACCCGTCGAAGTTCGTCCACTGGGCGAAGCTCTCGTACAACGAATCCTACTGGCTGACTGCACGGGGACTCCTGTGAGGTAACCGAGATGGTAGAACAGACAACGCAGGACGATGCCCGGGACGCCCTCGAATCAGCGATAGAGGAGAACCCGGAGGAAGTCGCCCGCCTGATGGAACGACTCGGGCTGGTAAACGGCGTCCTCGATGCGGTCGAGGTCGGGACGTCTGCCCTCGACGACCGCATGGTCGCGGAACTGGCCGGGACGGGTGAAACCCTAGCCGAGGCTGCGGACGGTCTCGCAACGAAGGAGACGGTGGAGCTGACCGAATCGGTCGGCGCGAACGGGGCGGAACTCACAGAGGCGCTGGAGACGCTGGTACGACTGCAAAAGAGCGGTACGTTGGACGAACTCGCCGCGCTCGCCGACCTCCTTCCGTTGGCGTCGGGCGCTCTCGACGACGAGATGATATCCACGCTCGTCGATGCCGGGAGTTCACTGGGCGAGGTCGCGGATACGGCGTCCGACCCCGACACGGTTCGGGGCATGGAGACGGTGTTGCAGGCGGTCGGCGACGCCAGCGACGCCGAATCGCCGCCGGAGCGCGTCGGCGTTGTCGGCCTGCTCCGTGCGACCCGCGACCCGGAGGTGCAGGCGGGATTAGGCTTCGTGCTCGCCATCGCAAAAGCTCTCGGTCGGGAGACGTGGCGGGAACCGGCGAGAAAGTAGTCGATGGGTCACACCATCGACCCGATTCTGGGTAAAAAACCAGTTAGTCTTCGGTCGTCGTGCGCTCTTCGTCCTTTTCGCCTTCGTAAATCTCCGCTCCGTCTTGGACGACTTTCTCGGCCAAAACGGCGCATTTCACGCGCATCGGGCTGATTTCGACGCCCAGCATGTCGATAACGTCGTCACGGTCCATCGCCGCCACTTCGTCCAGACTCATTCCGGGGAGCTTCTGGGAGAGCATGCTGGCGCTGGCTTGGCTGATGGCACAGCCGTCGCCGCGGAACGCGACGCGCTCGATGGTTTCGCCGTCGTCTTCGAGGGAGACGTCGAACTCCAGTTCGTCGCCACAGGAGGGGTTTACTCCCTCGTGGCTGAACTGGGCGTCGGCCAACTCCCCGTAGTTTCGCGGGTTCCGATAATGGTCGAGAATCTGCTGCCGGTACATGTCCGAACCCATGCTCATAGTTGAATCTGGGTAAGAGAGAGTCACCTAAAAGGATTCCGACGATTCGGCCCCTGTCGCGGTCGTGAGGCCGTACTTCTCGGCGTCCAACTCGTCGGCCTTTGCGATGTCTCGGAGCAGCGGGTGTGCCACCCAACAGAACGCGATGCAAAGGAACCCGAACCCGGCAGTCGTCATGACCGGTGCGGTCTCGAGAACGTCACCGCCGATGCCGCCGAGGAGGGACCCGAGCGGCATCGCGCCGACGGATGCGCTCGACAGAACCGACGACACGCGGCCCATGAGCTCCTCGGGGACGACGGACTGTATCATCGCCGCGAAGATGACGTTCGTCGCGCCGACCGGAATCCACGCGAGGAAGAACAGGGCCATTGTCGCCGGAAACCAGCCGATGAGGACCGCGGCGAGCCACGTGATTCCGCTGAAGACGAACCCGCCGATGCTCAGTTTGGCGAGCGAAAACCGCTTGAGCGGCGTCGCGGCGAGCGACCCGACGAGCATCCCGCCGACCACCGTGGCGAGGAGGAAGCCGTACGCGTCCGACCCGCCGTTGGCCTGGGCGTAGGCCGGAAGCACCGCGAGGGTGCTGCCGATGGTCGCGTTGACGACGAGGCTCCCGGCGAGTATCCAGACGAGCACCGACCCGCGAACGTACCGGATGCCGTCGAGGAGTTGGGTGCGGTACGCCGCGACGGCGGCGGTGATACCCTCGGATTGAGTGGGATTCGCATCTCCAGCCGAATTTGTGCCCGTCTTCGTCTCCCCATCCGAATCCGCGTCCGTCTCCGGTTCGGAATCGGTTTCCGCGGGCGGGATTCGAACGCCGAGGAAGACGAGCGTCGCGGCGAGGAAGGTCACGGAGTCGAGGACGTAGAGCGCGATTGCGCCGACCAGCGCGACGACGATGCCGCCAAGCGCGGTGAAGGCGAAATCGACGCCCTGGTAGGCGAACGAGAACGCCGAATTGGCTTCCACGAGGTCCTCCTTCTCGACGACGCGCGGGAGGGCGGCCTGCTGTGCCGGGTAGACGAACTGGTTGATGAGCGAGACGACGGGCATCACGACGAGGACGACCCAGACCGAGAGCCACCCCATCACGTACGCGACGGGGACACAGAGGACGAGGATGCCCTCCGCGACTTGCGTGGCGACCAGAATCCGGCGGATTCGCCACCGGTCGACCAGCGGTCCGGCGAGGAACTGGAGCGTCTGTGGCAGCATGGTGAGAAACCCGGCCAGTCCGGTATAAAACGACGACCCGCCGAGTTGGAAGGCGAGCCACATCGCCGCGACGGCGTACGCGCTGTCCCCCGCGTTCGTTATCAACCGACCGACGAACAGCCGCGTGAAGGTCCGATTTCTGAATAGGGAACGCATGAACCGAGACAGGAGCGGCGGACGGATATGTGATTTCAGAATTACATTTCTGTTGCCGAAACGACCGAAAGCAGGTTCTGTTGGGAATCTGGTTTATTCGACGCTGACGGCCAATTCCTCATCGACGCTCAGCCTGAGTTCGTCGCCGTCGAGTTCGATGACGCATTCGACCAGCAACGGGTCCTTGGAGACGATTCGGGCGTTCTCTGGACGTGGCCATTCGAGTTCCCACACGGGGTAGTCCGTGAGGTCGATACCGTGGTCGTAGTGGAACGCGACGACCGCCGGATACTCCAAGAGGTACGTTCCGAGGTTGCCGACGGCGTAGTCCCCGCAGCGCTCACAGCGGAATTCGATGCCCGCTTCCTGCTCGTCGGCGAAGTACTCGGACTCGGTGACGAGCGACCCGACCGTCTTCCCGGAGCAGTTCAGACACACCCCGTCGGCCATGAGCGAGAACACGTTGAGGAGCCAGCGCTCGAACGTCTGCCGTAACTCCGTCTCGTTTCTCCCCTCGAACGCCCCCGGCGGCAACCCGAACGTCGAGCGGTTCGAATCACACGTCTCACAGCGGACCCGAACCGTCTCCTCCTCGTACTCCGCGATGAGTTCCGTTCCGCAGTCGGGACAGTAGGTATCGAGCGCGAACGTCTCGGCTTCGGCGCGCTGGGTGTAGGTTCCCGAGAGAATCGCGCCCATGATTCGAAACCCAGCGTAGGTGAGTTCGTACTTCTCGTCCGTCTGCCGGACGAACAGGCCGACGAGTTTGTTCAGATGGTAGTTGAACTGTCCGCTGTCTCGAATTCCCACTCGGTCGTGCAGTTCCGAGAACGACAGCGGGTCGTCGGCGTCCCAGAGGGCTTGAATGATCTCGATTCGTGTGTCGTTCCCGAGCAGAGAGAAGGCTTTCTCGGGGGACACGTCCCGTTCATCCGCGTCCATGCCCGGTGATGGGCGGGACGTGTGAAATAGCTTTCAGCACGTGTTCGATTTTCGTTCGATTTTCATCTCCTTTCCGTCCGCTTCTGTTTCCGTCCGCTTCCGTTCGCCTCTGTCCGCTTCCGTCCGCTTTCGGTCCCGGCGACGACCGCCTCAGCGCTCGCCCGCGGCTTCCACTTCGAACCGCTCGACAAACGCCTCCACGAACGTCCGGCGCTCTTCGGCCATGCGTTTGCCTGCGTCGGTGTACATCCGCTCCGGGAGTCGGAGGATTTTCTTGTGGAAGTGGTTCACCGACGTCGCACCCGAACGCGTCTCGTCGGTCTCGGTGGGCACGTCGGGGTCGTGCATGGGTTGGTCGTGTTCCGCGCCGTAGCAGAAGACGCGCCCGATACCGACGGCACCGAGGGCGTCGATGTTGTCGGCATCGGACAGTAGCTTCGCCTCCAACGTCTCGGCGTCCACGTCGTTCGAGAAGCGGTGTGCCCGAATGCAGTGCTGGACGGCCTCGATTTCCGAGTCCGTCACGTCGAATCCATCGAGGAGTTCGCCCGCCTCTTCGGCACCCCACTCGGCGTGGTCGTCGATTTCGCCGCGGTCCTCGCGTCCCCGGCCGATGTCGTGCAACCACACCGCGGAAAAGAGGATTCGCTCGTCGGGGTCGTACTCGGCGGCGAGCGTTTCGGCGAGGGCGGCGACCCGCTGGACGTGGTGCCAGTCGTGTGCGGGTGCGACGTTTTCGAAGTACTCCTCGGCGTGCGGTCGAATCTCGTCCGGGAGGGTTCGCGGTGACATGTCGTCTCCGAGGTGCTTCGATGGCGTTGATAAAAACGATGGGAAGGACGACTTCGAGGGTGAAACGGACGGATTCGTTTCCTTCATTTGTTTCCTTCGTTTTGGTGCGTCATTCGTCGCGGAGTTCGTGATTTCGACTGCTAGGGTCCATACCGCACCCGCATGCGGGCGGTTCGCGCGAGTTGCGCGAACCGCCCTCGGCGTCCCCTGACCTCCTCGGTCACGCGGACACCCGCGCCAGCGGTCGGCGCAGGTGTCCGCATCGCGCGTCCCGAAAGCGGATGCGTCGCTGTCGCTCTCCGGGATGTGCGTTGAAACCTCGAAAGACGAAATGACGCCGCTTACTGGGCGAACAGCTGTCGGGCGTCGTCAACGGCCTCGACGAGTTTGTCGATTTCCTCGCGGGTGTTGTAGATGTAGAAGGAGGCCCGCGCGGAGGCCGCGATGCCGAGTTTGTCGTGGAGCGGTTGCGTGCAGTGGTCGCCCGCCCGGATTGCGACGGCGTGGTCGTTGAGGATGCTGGAGAGGTCGTGGGCGTGAACGCCGTCCACGTTGAACGAGACGAGGCCGCCGCGGTCGTCGGCCGGGGGTCCGTAAATCTCCACGTCGCCTTCCTCGGTCAGGCGGTCGTAGGCGTACTCGGCGAGTTGCTCTTCGTGGCGCTGGACGCGCTCCATGCCGATGTCCTCCAGATAGTCCACAGCGGCCGCGAGCGCGATTCCCTGCGCGATGTTCGGGGTTCCTGCCTCGAACTTCCACGGCAGGTCCTCCCACGTCGAGTCGTCGTAGGTCACTTTGCGAATCATGTCGCCGCCGTAGAGGTACGGCTCCATCTCCTCCAGAACGTGTTCCTTGCCGTACAGACCGCCGATGCCGGTCGGCCCGACCATCTTGTGGCCCGAGAAGGCGTAGAAATCGGCGTCGATGGCCTGCACGTCCACGGGACGGTTCGGCACCGCCTGTGCGCCGTCCACGAAGATGTAGGAATCGTGGTCGTGCGCGATGTCCGCGAGTTCGCCCACCGGGTTCGTCGTTCCGAGCGTGTTCGAGACGTGGACGACGCTGACCATCTTGGTGTCGTCGGTAATTAGCTCCTCCGCGGCCTCCATGTCGAGGTAGCCCTTGTCGGTCACGGGGATGTACTTCACGTCCGCGCCGGTTTTCTTGCCGAGCTGTTGCCAGGTCACGAGCGACGCGTGGTGTTCCATCTCGCTCAGGACGACTTCATCGCCCGGGCCGAGTTCGTTGAGTCCCCACGCGTAGGCGACGAGGTTCTCGGATTCGGTCGTGTTCTTCGTGAACACCATCTCCTCGCGGCCGTTCGCGCCGATGAACTCGGCGAGTTTGTCGTGGGCCTCCTCGTAGGCGATGGAGGCCTCCTGGCTCAACTGGTGGATGCCGCGGTGGACGTTCGCGTTGTAGTTCCGGTAGTAGTCGCTGATGCTCTCGATGACGGGTTCGGGCGTCTGGGTGGTCGCCGCGTTGTCGAGGTACACCACCTGATTGCCGTTGAACTCCCGCTGAAGAATCGGGAAATCCTCACGGATGCGTTCCACATCCAGCGCGTCGGATTGCTGTGATTCCATTGCGTAGGAATTGGGTTTCGAGTGGGAACACTTCTTCGGTCTTCACAGGCCGTCGAAACCGTATTTGGTTACGAGAACGATGGTGTGGATTAAGTCGCTTCGACCCCTCCGTTTCGGCATGGTTTCGAAACGACGGCTCGGCGCGAGCATGATATTTCTCGGCCTCACGTTCGTCGGCGTGTTCCACGCGTTCGCCGCCATCGCGTTTCATACCGGACTGCTGTCGGTCGCGGTCGGAACGGTCGTCGGGTCCCTGCTCTGTCTGGTCGCGGTGAACGTCCCGGCGTACCTCGACTGACTACATCCGCAAGAACTGCGCGTGCCGGGTCGAATCCAGTTCGAGGACGTTCGCCTCGTTCACGAATCCGGCTTCGACCGCGAGCGCCACGGCGTCGGTGCCGACGATGTTCGCCACGTCGGCGCGGTTGAGGCTGTGGACGACTTCGTCCTCGTCGGCCTCGTCGCCGCCGTAGAACTCCTCCGTCACGGTAAACGACATCTCGCCCGTCTCGAACGTCTCGCCAAGCACGTCGTCGTCGCAGACCGCGACCAACAGTCCCTCTCCGGTCTCGCGCTCCTTGAGTATCATTCCTGGACCAGCTCTTCCTCCGCCTCCTTGCGCATTTCTTCCGCCTCCTCGGCGAGCCGCTCTGCTTCCTCGTCCTCGCCCAGTTCCTCCAGCGCGCGCGCCTTCTCCTCGATGACGTGCGCGTTCCGGAAGCCGAGTCGAATCGCGTTGTCGAAGCAGTTCACCGCGTCCTCCACGAGGCCGCGTTCGAGCAGGAAGAACCCGCGGTTGAACCACGCCTGCGGGAAGCGCTGGTCGATTTCGACCGCGCGCTCCGAGTGTTCGAGCGCCTGCTCGGTTCGTCCCGACTCCCAAAGTGCGTACGCGAGGTTGGTCTCCGCCGTCGCGGCATGTTCGCTGTCGTCGTCGATGTGGATGGATTCGCGGTACGCGCTGATGGCCTCGTCCCACTCTTCGAGTTCGGCGTGCGCGACGCCCTTGTTCGTCCACGCCTCTTGTTCCTCGCGCGACCCATCGTCGGCGAAACGCGCCGCGCGCTCGAACGTTTCCGTCGCCTCTTCGAAGCGATTTATCCGCGTGTAGCTCAGACCGACCTCGATGAGGTCGCCCACTGACACCTTGTCGCGCGGAATCGACTGCTGGTCGAGGAGGTCGGTGACGACGCGGGAGTCAACCGGGTCCACCTCTTCCGGGTTCACTTCGAGTTCCGGCGGGTCCAAATCGAACCCTTCGTACGGGTCGTCAAAGCCTGTCCCCTCCGAGAATTTGTGACTTCGCTCGTCGCTCATTACCCGCCGATTGGGGCGGCGCACTGTTAAGGTCTGCGCCATGGAATATCGACGGGATTCGATTCGAAATACGGAAAATCAGAGCGATGAACCTCCTACATCAGGATTTCGTTCGTCGGTCGCTCATAAAGGCCGATTTCGTCGTGTCAGTCTGGACTACCAACCTTTATAAACCTTAAATACGTCATTTAAGTCGCGCTATGACCGACCCCAAGGAAACCATCAACATTGAAAACGTGGTCGCCTCGACGGGCATCGGGCAGGAACTCGACCTCCAAAGCGTCGCTATGGACTTGGAGGGCGCGGATTACGACCCCGAGCAGTTCCCCGGTCTCGTCTACCGTACCCAGAACCCCAAATCGGCCGCACTCATCTTCCGCTCCGGCAAAATCGTCTGTACCGGCGCAAAGAGCACGGCCGACGTCCACGAGAGTCTCGAAATCGTCTTCGACAAGCTTCGTGAACTTAACATTCAGGTCAACGACGACCCCGAAATCGTCGTCCAGAACATCGTCACGAGCGCGGACCTCGGACGCAACCTGAACCTCAACGCCATCGCCATCGGTCTCGGCCTGGAGAACATCGAGTACGAACCCGAGCAGTTCCCCGGCCTCGTCTACCGTCTCGACGAACCCGAAGTCGTCGCTCTGCTGTTCGGCTCCGGCAAACTCGTCATCACCGGCGGCAAGAAGCCCGAGGACGCCGAACAGGCAGTCGATAAAATCGTCTCCCGTCTCGAAGAACTCGGTCTGCTGGAATAACGTCTCATCTCCTTTCCTTTCGCGGTCCATCGTTCCGGAGTGACATCGCCATACACAAGCCGGTTCGCCCCCGAACCACGGGTATGGCACTGCTGGGTGACTTGACGCCGCTCGTCGGAACGTACCTCCTGTTGGCGGGGTTCCTCTCGTTGACGGGGTTCATCGCCGCGCGAAACGTCCTCGGGAGCATCCCGTTCAGGCGCGCGCTCGTCATCGGCCCGCCGATAGCCGCCCTGCCGTTTCTCCTCCAACAGTACTTCCCGCCGCTCGTGGTTCTCATCGCGCTCGCGCTGGACGTCTCTCTGTTCCACATCGTCTTCCGCCTGAAGTGGCGCACGGCCGGGTTCGTCACCTTCATCCACGTCGTCGTCACCATGCTCGGCGGCATCGTCATCGGCGGACTCGCCTACCTCATCTCCATCGGGCCACCGTCGCCCCAGTGAGTGGGGAAGAAAGCATTTATCCTCGAACTTCCTCCCAAACGGTATGTCCCTCCCCCGCCGCTTCGAACAGGTGGGCATCGTCGTCGGCAGCGTCTCGAAAAGTCCATCGACCGTATTCGGCGCGTGGGCCGTCTCCCTCTTCGTCAGCGCCCTCATCGCGCGTGCGAAACCACACCTGCGGTTCCGACGGAGCGGGACGTAGATGGAGGAGTTCGCCGATGAGATGGGAAAATTCGCCGACCTCTTCTGGTATTACGTCGGTGCTGGTGCGGTGTTTACCCCACTATTCTTCATCGGACCCGGAGGTGGATACGGTCGTTCGCTGTACGACCTCTCGCTCGGTGCGACGATTCTGATGACCTGCCTCTGTCTGTACTATCGTCCGGAAAACCCGAAACGCGTCGCGCTGTTCGGCCTGTTCACCGTCCTCGGAACCACGGTTCTCGGCATCCTCACCGGGACCGACGGCGTTCGAGCGTTGGTCCCCACGCTCGCAAAGTGGGTCGTCGCCATGCTGCTCGCGTTCCTCGTCGTGCGGTTTCGAATCGACAAAAAACTCCGTGCGGCGATTCCTCACCGCTCGTAGCGAACGAAATCCAATTCCTCGCGTTCGTCCCGTTCGACTTCCGTCCACTCTTCCGGGTCCCACTCCGGGAAGTGGGTATCCCCCTCGTACTCGTCGTGAATCTCGGTCAGAATCAGTTCGTCGGCGTGCGGGAGGAACTGTTCGTACACCGTCGCACCGCCGATGACGAAGGCTGTGTCGTCCAGTTCTTCGACCGTCTCTATCGCCTCCTCGACGTTGTGGACGAGGACGACTTCCTCGGGCAGGTCGGGATTCGACCGACTCAGGACGACGTTGGTTCGACCCGGAAGCGGGCCGTCGAGTTGCCCCGCGATGCTCTCGTAGGTCGTCCGCCCCATGACGACCGGATAGCCCATGGTGGTCTCCTTGAAGTGGCGCATGTCCTCCGAGTAGTGCCACGGCATGCCGCCGTCTCGTCCGATGACGCCGTTTTCGGCGACTGCCGCGATGCAGACGAAGCGGGTCATTCGGCCACACTGAATTTGATGCCGGGGTGGGCGTCGTACTCCCGGAGCGTGATGTCGTCGTAAGTCAACTCGTCGATGGAATCCGCCGTCACCTCGATTTCTGGCCGGGATTTCGGGGTGCGCGAGAGTTGGGTCAGCAGGCCCGGAACGTGGTCCATCGCCTCCGTCTCCTCCTCGGGGGCTTCGGATTCGAGCCACGAACGGACGTCCTCGTACTCGGACTTTTGGGTGACGTCGGCGAGGCGCGTCTGGAGGTCTTCGAGGTTGTCGCGGTACCACTCGCCGCGGTCGCCTTCGCCGCAGTAGACGTGCGCGTCCACGATGGTGTGGGCGAACTTGCCGACCTCGAAGCCGGTCTGGCGGGCGAGCACCGTCGCCAGCAGGGCGTAGGCCGCGATGTTGAACGGGATGCCGAGCGCCACGTCGCCCGAGCGCTGGGTGAGGTGGAGGTTCAGCGTGTCGCCCTGCACGTTGACGACGAAGGTGTAGTGACACGGCGGGAGCGTCGAGACGGCCGCGTTCGCGGGATGCCACGCGGAGACGACGAAGCGACGGGAGTTCGGATTCTCGTCGAGGCCGTCGATGAGGTACTGAATCTGGTCGAACGTTCCGTCCTCGTTCATCCAGCGGTGGTCCGCCTCGGGCCACGATTCGCCCGGCAGTCCCTCCTCGGGGACCGGGAACCGTCGCCAAAATCGGCCGTAGGCCGTGTCGAGGGTGCCGTCCTCGTCGGCCCACTCGTTCCAGATGCCGGTCTTCTCGCGGAGGTTCCGGATGTGCTCCTCGCCGGAGAGATACCAGAGGAGTTCGTGGAGCATCGAGTCCCAGCGGAACCCGTCCATCTTCTTCGTGGTCAGCAAGGGGTACCCCTCGCGCAGGTCCACCTCGTAGTGCTGGCTGAAGGTCGAAATCGTGTCCACGCCGGTTCGATTGGGCTTGTACGTCCCGTCCCGGAGGACGTCTTCGACGAGTCCGAGGTACTGCTTCATGGGTGGGTGTCCCCCCTACGAGTTTGAAAAGATATTGATGCCCGACCCGTCTCACCGCTACTTCTCTGACTCCCCTGTCACCTTACTCGCCGACCGTGACCCGATACTCCGAACCGACGAACCGCGGGTTCTCCTCTGACATCGGGGACAGCTCGAAGTTGTCGAGGTCCTTTTTCACCCCGAAGGCGTTCTTCGGCTGGTATATCGGCAGGTGCACGCGGTCCTCCAGCAGGGTCGTGATGGTCTCTTCGTAGAGCTTCCTCCGCTTCGCGTGCTCGTCCGATTTCCGCGCGTTCAGTATCTTCTCCATCACGTCGTCGTTCTTGTAGAACACGCCGTTCGTCTCGCCCTCCGCCCGCTGGTGGAACAGGGGGTAGACGTAGGCGTCCGGGTCGGGGAACGCCGACCACTCCGTGACGAACATGTGGTAGTCGCTCGGCGACCCCGAGACGATTTTGTCGTGGAACACCGACCACGAGTACTTCTCGACGCTGGCCTGCTGGAACCCGGCGAGCGTCAGCCCTTGCTTCACGGCGTTCGCCATCATCATCAGCAACTCGTCGCCGGAACTCTTCGACGCCGGAACGGCTATCTTCGGTGCCCACGCCTCGACACCAGCGTCGCGGAACAGCGTTCGCGCTTTCTCGATGTTCCGCTCGTTGGGTATCCGTTTCCACTCGTCTACTGGCATGTCCCACTCCTCGGCCAACTGGTGCGGAAGCGGGCTGTACATGCGCTCGCCCGCCGGACGGAGGATGTTCTCCACCATCTCGTCGAAGTTGACGCAGTAATCGACCGCCTTCCGGACTTTCTCCTCCGAGGTCGGCCCGCCGTTGCAGTTGAAGCCGAGGAACGTGTAATCGTAGCTCTCGCTGGATTTCACGGTCGCGTTCGGCTGGTCGTTCGTCGCCTTCCAGAGGTGGGGCTCTACCTCCTCGACTAGCTGGTTTTGCCCCGTCTTCAGGCTCATCGTCCGCGACAGCCCCGAGTACTCCGAGACGAACTTCAACCGGTCGATTGCGGCCTTCGGTGAGTCCCAGTAGTCGTCCCAGCGCGTCAGAATCGCGTACTTCTGGGGCACGAACCGGTCCACCTGAAACGGCCCGGAGCCGACCGGATTTTTGGCGAACGTCTCGGGGTCGGGGTCGCGGGCCGATTTGGGGACGATGGCCCGCGTGAGCACCTCGTGGAAGGCGTCGTACGGGTACGACAGTTCGAACCGCACCGTGTGGTCGTCGGGCGTCTCGATGGTGTCTATCATGTCCACCTCCCACTTGTTCGGCGTTCCGCGTCGCCACGACGTGCTCTCGTCTCGGTGGCTCGGCGCTTCGAACGAGTATTTCACGTCCTCCGCCGTGACCGGGTTTCCGTTTTGGAACCGTGGCTCCGACTTCAGTGACACCTCGTACCGCGTCCCGCCGTGGCTCACCTTCGGTTCGCCGTCGGCGAGTTCGGGTTCCAACGTCGTCCCCTCGCCGTAGGTGTACAGGCCTTCGAACACTTGCGTAGCGACCTGCGCCGACGGCACGTTTTCGATGACCACGGGGTCGAGTACCGTGGCCGTGAGCGGTTGGGCGATTCGGAGTTGCGAGCCGTTTCCGCCGGACACCCGTTCGACGGCCGAACAGCCCGACAAGGCGCCCGCACCCGCGATTCCGAGCGATGCAAGCAGTTTCCGTCGCGTCAGTCCGTTTTCCTCGTGTTTCGTCATGATTGCGTACCTCCGGTCTGCGCACCGGCGAATTTGAAGTACACCAGTTCGGAGCCGACCACGAGCAGGCCGATGACGACGACCAGCCAGAACGTGGACGAACTGTGCACGTACAGGTCGTACAGCAACACCGGGAAGAAGAGCGCACAACCGACGGTGCCCACGACGGGTATCGTCGGGTGGATGTCGAGGTTGTCACGTTCCCGGTATGCGACGTAGCTCACGCCGCCGAAGACGGCGATGAACGCGAGCGACGCGAACGTCGTGATGCTCATCAAGCTCCCGTACACCGCGAACGCCATCGACAGCACGCCGAGGCCGATGACGATTCCCGAGGGAATCTGATTCCCGTCGCTGTTGCCGTTATCGTCGCTGTTTCCGTCGTCACTGCTGTTACTGCTTTCGTCGCCGCTACTGTCGCTGTTGCTGCTGTCATTACTGCTATCGTTGTTGCTGCCGTCACTTCCGCTCTCGCTACTGCTCCCGTCTCCGCCGTCGCTTTCCACGCCGGTCAGGTCCGGGAGGACGCCGATTTCGATGAGTTCCCGAGAGAACTGTGCGCTGCTGAACAGCGTCGCGTTGACCGCGCTCGCGGTCGAGAACAGCGCGGAGAACCCGATGAGGAGCGCTCCGAGCTGTCCCGCGAACGGCAGCGCGGCGTACAGCAGCGACGTTTCCGGGCTGACCATGATGACGGGCAGTTCGAGGATGCTCGTCGTCGTGAACGCGACGAGGACGTACAGCAGGGTCGCCACCGGGATGGCGATGTAGATGGCTTTCCGAATCGTCTCCTCCGGGTTGCTGAACTTATCTTGGTCGTATAGCAACAACTGCCAGCCCTGAAACGCCACGAACGACATCGCCGCGCCGAGGAACGGGTCCGCGATGCCGATGGTCGGGTTGAGCATGAGCTCGTAAAATCCCGGCTGGAAGATGTTTCCCGTGACGGCGAAGTAGACGCCCCAGATTCCAAAGCCGCCGATGACGGCTACTTTGAAGAACGTGAGGAAGTCCTCGGCTTTGCCGGTCGAACCGGCTCCCATCAGGTTGAGTCCGACGAACGCGGCGATGACGAGGATGGAAATCAGATTTGCGATGGGTATCTGATTGAACGCGAGCCGACCGAACAGCTTCGTGAAGAACGACGAGAACGCGTAGGCGTACAGCGCCATCGAGACGATGTACCCGAACAGGAGCGTCCACCCCACCATCCCCGTCAGCATCGTGTCGCCGAACAGGTCGTGGAAGTAGGTCGGCGCGCCGCCGCGGTCGCCGACGTACTGGTTCATCTTGATGTAACTGTACCCCGCGCTGAGTGCCACGATTCCGGCGAGCAGGAACGCGATCCACGATAAGCGTCCCGAGATGGAGACGACGAGGCCGAAGGCGGAGTAGATACCACCTCCGATCATCCCGCCGACAGCCATCGCTACTGCCTCTTTGAGACCGAGCTTTCCCATGCTGTTTCCCCGTAAGCCGACTTTCAGCAAACATCCATTGCTTGCTACAGCAACCATCAAA
>NZ_MEIH01000270.1:0-12028 GCF_001723155.1 Haladaptatus sp. W1 | reverse complement strand
CGTCTCCCGGTACATCGCGTCGATGGTCCACGACGGCCCGACGCGGAACCGCTCGTCGCGCTCGCGGAGCAGTCCGATGGTCTCGTCGGTGAGCGATTCGCTCGGGTGGGCGAACTTCTCGGACTCGGTGTAGTGATGGGACGTCCCTTCGTCGCGGATGGCCTTGTCACAGACGATGAAATCACCCATCTCGATGGTGTCGTCCAGGCACCCGGCGAACCCGATGGAGAGGAACGTCTCCACGCCGTCCGCGACGAGTTCGTCCATCAACATCGCTGTGGTGGGCGCTCCTATCCCGAAGTTGCCGAGAACGCCGACGGCGTAGTCGGCGTCCGCAAAGGAATAGAGGTCGCCGTAGTAGTTCCCACGTGCTGGCCGTCGTGGGTTTCGGTGAGGTAGTCCATCAATCCGCGACTGTAACAGAGGACGACCGCCTCCGGCAGTCTCGTCCGTCCCGTTTCGCTTTTCGCGTGTCGGTACTCGGAGTGTTGGGCGGGTGTGACCAGCGGGTCGGCCGCCTGCTTTCCGGGAAGATTTGGAAACGCCATCGTTCGTGACGAGACAGGACACCGTAATGTATGTTGTGCGGGCACGTTGGACGATACCCTTGCCGCGAGTCGGTAGCCGAGGCTCGACTCGAACGACCCAAAAATCCGAAAATCGCGTTTCGACTGTCGTCGTCAGTGGCCGGTCAGTCTACGACGACGAGCACGTCGCCCATATCGACGCTATCGCCTTCGCTGACGGCAATCTGCGTGACGGTACCGCCGCGCGAGGCGACGACATCGTTTTCCATCTTCATGGCTTCGAGGACGCAGACCACGTCGCCCGACTGAATCTCGTCGCCCTCTTCGACCTTCACGTCGAGGATGGTGCCCTGCATCTCGGCGGACACGGTTTCCCCTTCGGCGTCCACGACGGCCTGACTACCGCCGTCGCTGCTGCCGCCTGCCGGTTTCGGCTTCTGGCCGCCGCCGTTGGAACTCGACGGGACGGCTGCGACGCCGCCGCGGTCTTCGAGGTTGACCTCGAAGCGCTTGCCGTTGACTTCGACCGTGAACTCGCGCTCGACGACTTCCTCGTCCTCGCCCGCGGATTCGGCCGAACCCCACTTCTCCTGTGCCTCCTCGATTCGGTCTTGGTCGAGGTGGTGGTCGAGGTACTTCGTGGTGTGGGTCCCCGCAACGAACTCGTCGTCTTCGAGCATCAGACGGTGGAACGGGATGATGGTCGGGATTCCCTCGATGTCGTACTCCGCGAGTGCGCGCTGGGAGCGTACGATACACTCCTCGCGGTCGGCACCGTGGACGATGAGTTTCGCGATCATCGAGTCGTAGTCGGTCACGAGGTCGTCGTCCTGTCGGAGCGCGTCGTCCAAGCGGACGCCGATTCCGCCCGGCGGGTCGTAGGTCGTCAACTTCCCACCGGTCGCCGGAGCGAAGTCGTTCGCGGCGTTCTCCGCGTTGATGCGGAACTCCATCGCGTGCCCTTCGAGGTCCACGTCGTCCTGTTCGAAGTCGAGCGGTTCGTCGGCGGCGACGCGAATCTGCCACTTCACGATATCGACGTCGGTCAACCACTCCGTGACGCAGTGTTCGACCTGAATCCGGGTGTTTACTTCGAGGAAGTAGAAGTTCGTGTCCACGCCGAGGAGTTCGCCATCGCCGCGCGCCTCGTCCTCTTCCACGAGGAACTCGAAGGTACCGGCGTTGTAGTACCCGGCGGCGTCCGCACCGTCACGGGCGGACTCCGCTATCTTCTCGCGGAGTTCGTCCGAGAGCGCGGGCGACGGGCCTTCCTCGATGACCTTCTGGTGGCGGCGCTGGAGCGAACAGTCGCGCTCGCCGAGGTGACGGACGTTGCCGTGGTGGTCCGCGATGATCTGCACCTCGATGTGACGCGGGTTTTCGAGGTAGCGTTCGAGATAGACGTTGGCGTTGTCGAAGTACGCCTCACCCTCGCGCTGGGCGGATTCGAGTTGGTCTTCCGCTTCTTCGGGGCCGCGGACGACTTTCATCCCGCGGCCGCCACCGCCGCCCTCCGCCTTGATGGCGATGGGGTAGCCGTGTTCGTCGCCGAAGTCCGTGACCTCCGACGGGTCCTCCACGGGGTCGGTCGTGCCGGGAACGATGGGCACGCCAGCCTCCCGCATCGTCTTCCGGGCTTTCGTCTTCTCGCCGAGTTGCTCCATCGATTCGCTGGCCGGGCCGATCCACGTCACGCCGTCGGTGGCTTCGACCAGCGCGGCGAAGTCGGCGTTCTCCGCGAGGAACCCGTAACCGGGGTGTATCGCGTCGGCACTGGCCTTTTTCGCGGCGTCGATGATGGCCTCTTGGTCGAGGTACGATTCGGCTGCCCGCGCCGGGCCGACGTTGTATGCTTCGTCGGCGTAGCGCACGTGTCCGGAGTTTCGGTCGGCGTCGCTGTAGATAGCAACGGTGTCGATTCCGAGTTCCTCACAGGCGCGCATCACGCGGACCGCGATTTCCCCGCGATTTGCGACGAGAACCTTGTCGAACATTCCTGCGGGAAACTATTCGGGAGGACCACCTCATTCTGTCGGTTCAGGGTCGGCCATTACGGCGTCAACGGGTGGTTTTCTCACGGGTTGACGGAAGCTCACGTCCGCCCCGTCCTCGTGTGACGCGCTCACCTGTCGAGAGCGGAACCTTTTTCTCCCCGCCAGCTGACATCTGGGTCGTGCGACGACCGACTCCACCCCACGCTGGACACCCGAATCACGGGCCAGCGCCTGCTTTTCGCCGGGTGGAGTCACGATTCGGCCGCTGACGCGGCGTCGGGGTGAAACCGGGCGAGTCATGTTTTCACCATCGAACGAACCCACCCCACACAACAGATGAACATCGACGAACGGACGGAACGACGTATCGCCAGCGAAACGATTCGACGATTCAGCGAGGGCCGACGATGAGCGACATGGACCCCGCGCGGTACTACGACGAGTACGGCGAACGCGAGTGGGAGCGACTGGAACGCGACCCCGTTACCCGCATGGAGTTCGCAAACACGGTCGATTACCTCGACCGGTACCTCCCCGACTCGGGCCGCGTCCTCGACGTCGGCGGCGCGTCGGGCCGCTACGCGCTCTGGCTCGCCGAGTGTAACTACGACGTGGCACTCGTGGACGTGAGCGAAACGCAGGTCGAACTCGCCTGCGAGAACGCCGCCGAGCGTGGACTCGAAGACGTGATTTCGGCGGAGCAAGGCGACGTGCGCGATTTGCGATTCGAAGACGAGGCGTTCGACGCGGTGTGCTGTCTCGGTGGTCCCTTAAGCCACGTCGTGGACGACGACGAGCGCGCCACCGCCATGCGCGAACTCCGCCGGGTCGCCGCACCCGACGCGCCCGTCTTCGTCTCCGTCATCAGTCGCTTCGCACCCCTCCGGGACATCATGAAGTTCAGCCTCGAATCCAGCCACGGCCTGCTCGCCCCCATCGCCGAGGACGGCAAGTACACCGCCGAACGCGTCGCCGAACACGCCAACGGCGAAGGCTGGGCGGAGTGTCACTTCTTCCGCGCCGACGAGTTCGAAGCGGAACTGGAGGACGCCGGTTTCGACGTCGAGCAACTGGTCGGTTTGGAGGGCGTCGCCAACCGCATGAAACCCGAACTGGCCGACGCCAGCGACGAAGCCGTCGAGAGCGTGCGCGAGGTCGTCCGGATGCTCCGAGAGGACCGTGCCGTGGTCGATTTCTCGGAGCACATGCTGGCGGTGTGTCGAGTATAGTATTAGGAGGATTTTGCTCGTCCGGCGGTGTGCTTGGCCACCTCCGTTCAATTACGCGGGAGTGGACACGCCCGGATATCCCCCATCAATCCATGAATCGTTCCTGGTGCCTTATGTAGTGTGCAACGCTCGTTGAAATCGGTGGTCGGTCCGATTGCTCCGAGAACGATTGGATGCAAAGCAGTCTGATTCTGGGATTTCGGCCCGGTTCGAGATGCGCGATTAATTCGCTAACCGAAATAGAACGTACGACGGCAACGAGGTCGAATTCTCGAATTCGCCTGGTTGTGGCGATTGACTTCCTGTGGGTGCAATATGGAGAAGTAAGACAAATGGACCCCGACTAGTTCACTCTTCGCGTACAAGTGGACCACGTTCACTGTCACCTGAAATCATAACCGAAATTGAACTCAGTACCGCGTCGTCCGCCCCGCCGCGCTCCACTCGTTCGTCGGGGCGTTCGTCGGGACGCGAACGTCGCGGTTCTGCAACCCGGCCATCCGTCCTGCGAAGCGCCAGCGGTCGCCCTCCCAGTCCGGTCGTTCCTCGCCCTCTGCGGCGGCGGCCGCCTCCTGCTCGCGGAGGTGGACGTTGATTGCCGCGATGATGGCGGCGGCTTCCTCCTCAGTGGCGTCCGGCGGAATCGAGAGGTTCACGTCCTCAGAGCGGGATGTTGCCATGTTTCTTTTCCGGTTGCGACTTGCGCTTGGTCGAGAGCATTTCGAGGTCGTCGATGAGTCGCGGACGGGTGTCCTGCGGTTCGATAACGTCGTCAACGAAGCCGCGGTCGGCGGCGGTGTACGGGTTGGCGAACTGCTCGCGGTACTCGTCGATGAGTTCGTCGCGGCGCGCATCGGGATCGTCGGCCTCGGCGAGCTCCGAACTGTACAGGACGTTGACCGCGCCCTGCGGTCCCATCACGGCGATTTCGGAGGTGGGCCACGCGTAGTTCACGTCCGCGCCGATGTGCTTGCTTGCCATCACGTCGTAGGCACCGCCGTACGCTTTGCGGGTGATGACGGTCATGAGCGGCACCGTCGCTTCGGAGTAGGCGTAGAGCAGTTTCGCGCCGTGGCGGATGATGCCGCCGTGTTCCTGGTCCGTGCCGGGCATGAAGCCGGGGACGTCCACGAACGTCACGATGGGGATGTTGAACGAATCGCAGAAGCGCACGAACCGCGAGCCTTTCTCCGAGGACTCGATGTCGAGGGTCCCGGCGTTGACGCGGGGTTGGTTCGCCACGATGCCGACCGAGCGGCCGTCGAGGCGGCCGAAGCCGACGACGATGTTCTTCGCGTAGCCCTCCTGCACTTCGAAGAACGAATCCTCGTCCACGACGCCCTCGATGACGCGCTGGATGTCGTACGGTTTGCGCGGTTCGTCTGGGACGACGGATTTCAGTTCCTCGTCGCGGCGCTCGGGGTCGTCCCACGGTTCGAAGCGCGGCGGGTCCTCGACGTTGTTCTGCGGGAGGTACGAGAGCAGGCGGCGGATGTCGTCCAGCGCCTCCTCCTCGCTGTTTTCGGCGAAGTGGGCGACGCCACTCTTTCCGGTGTGGGTCGTCGCGCCGCCGAGCTCCTCGAACGTGACTTCTTCGCCCGTGACCGTCTCGATGACGTCGGGGCCGGTGATGAACATGTGGCTCGTGTCCTTCACCATGAAGATGAAGTCGGTGATGGCGGGCGAGTAGACCGCACCGCCGGCGCACGGCCCCATGATGGCCGAAATCTGGGGGATGACGCCGGACGCTTGCTGGTTGCGGTGGAAGATGTCGGCGTAGCCTGCGAGCGACTCGACGCCCTCCTGAATCCGTGCACCCGCCGAATCGTTCAGGCCGATGATGGGCGCGCCGACTTCCATCGCGCGGTCCATCACCTTCGTCACCTTTTGGGCGAACACCTCGCCGAGCGACCCACCGAAGACGGTGAAGTCGTGGGCGAAGACGAACACCTTGCGGCCGTTGACCTCGCCGTAGCCCGTCACCACGCCGTCGCCGGGCACCTGTTTCTCCTCCATGCCGAAGTTGTGGCTCCGGTGGGTTCGAAGTTGGTCGAACTCGTTGAAGGTGCCGTCGTCGAGGAAGTAGTCGATGCGCTCGCGCGCCGTCATCTTCCCTCGCTCGTGTTGTTTCTCGATTCGCTCCTCTCCGCCGCCTTTCTCCGCCTCGTGGCGCTTTTCGCGTAGTTCGTCGATGCGCTCGTCCATCGTCATCGCTGAACACCCGGACGCGTTGTCATTGCGCGTTTGCAGTACGAGCGAGCGCAAAAGGTTTCCGTACTACGATGAGGACAGTTCGACAGCCTACAACAGCGAGTAGAGATTCACCGCGAGGGTGACGAGCAGAAACAGCGGGAGGACGGTCCTGACGCTCCAGAGCCACGGGACGCCGAGGGAACTGGCGAGTCCTCCCGCGCCGGTGTCGAATTCGGCGAGCGCGTCCGACCCGAGGACCCATCCGGCGAAGACGAGGAATCCCGCGAGTCCGGCGGTCAGCATCAGGTTGACAAGGGTGTCCGCGACGAAGGTGAACAGGTCTGGGGTGAGCGCACAGACCGTGCCGGTGACGAGGATGACCCCCGCGAGGCTGAGCGTCGCCGTCCGCCGCGAGACGCCGTGTTCGTCCACGAGGTACGCGACGGGGATTTCGAGCATGCTGATGGAACTCGACAGGGCGGCGAAGAGGATGGCGGCGAAGAACCCGACGGCGACGACCTCGCCGTAGGGGACTTGAGTGAACGCGCCCGCGACGGAGACGAACAGCGCGCCGGGGCCGCCGCCCGCGGAGGCGTCGGTGAGACCGCCCTGAAACGCGAACAGGAGCGGGAAGACGACGAGTCCGGCGAGGACGCCGACGGCCGTGTTCAACACGGCGATGACGCTCCCGTCGAACGGGAGGCTGTTGTCCTCGCCGAGGTAGGAGGCGTAGGTTATCATCGTCCCGACGCCGAGCGAGAGCGTGAACAGGGCCTGTCCGGCCGCCGCCTGCAACAGTCCGATGGGGTCGTTTCGAATCGGCTCCGGGTTGAAATCGAGGAAGAACGAGAGTCCCGAACCGGCGTCGGGTTGGGTGATGGCCCACCCCGCCAGCACCGCGAGCAGGAGGATGATGAGGGGCATCATCACCTTCGTCGCCTTCTCGATGCCGCCGCGAACCCCGCCGAGGACGACCAGTGCAGTCAGCGCGAGGAACGCAACTTGGAACGCGGCAGCTTCCCAACCGAAGCTGATAGTTCCGAAGTACTCCCCCGGCGCGGCGAAGTACGACCCGGTGAAACTGGCGAGGAAGTATCGAACGATCCACCCGCCGACGACGCTGTAGAACGACAGCAAGACGAGCGCGGTGACGACGCCGAACAGACCGACAAAGCCCCACGATTTGGTGCCGGGCGCGAGTCGAGCGAGTGCGCCCGCCGGATTACGTTTCGACCGGCGGCCGATGACGAACTCCGCGAGGAGTCCGGGGACGCCGACGAGCAATACGATACACAGATAGACGACGAGGAACGCGCTTCCGCCGTACTTGGCCGTCATCCACGGAAAGCGCCAGACGTTGCCGAGGCCGACCGCGCTCCCCACCGCCGCGAGGATGAAGCCGACTCGGCTTGCCCACGATTCACGTACCATTGCTATGCACTCGCTTGCCCAGCGGTTATGAGGCTTTCGAGGTTAGGAACCATCAAACTGCTTTTATCATGGTGGATGCGCTATTCGTGGGGTATTTTCGAGATGAGAAGAACGGCAAAATCCGGGATTGGGTTACGATTCTTCAGAACTGTGGTTGGGCAGTTAAATAGTTACCAAAAATAAGAAACTAGCCTGTCTCTCGGTTCGTCGGTCGATGTCGCTCACAAGAACGACATCAGGCTCAACGCGAGCGTTCCGACGACGGCGACGAGCACGACCACGCGGAGGTGCGTGAGCCAGATGGTGCCGAGGTTGCCGCTGGTGTTTCCGAGTCCGCGGCGGAATTCCCGGACCGCACCGGAACTGTACACCCAGCCGACGAAGATGACGGTGAGGACGACGCCGAGGGGTAGGAGGAGGTTCGACGCGATATTGTCGAAGAACGTGAAGGTGTCGAGGCTCAGCGCCGAGGGGATGCCGAGCGCGAACACGATGGCACCGACGCCGACGGTGATGACCGGACGGCTGAGCGAGTAGTTGTCCACGAAGTACGACACGACCACTTCGAGGAGGCTGATGGCGGACGAGAGCGCCGCGATGAGCAGGATGACGAAGAACACGAAGCCGATGATTCCGCCCGCGGGAAGCTTCGCGAACGCCTGAGCGAGGGTGACGAAGACGGCACCCGCACCGGCCTCACCGGGGTCGATACTCTGTGCGAACAGCAGCGGGAAGACGACGAATCCGGCCAGCACGCCGATGAAGGAGTTCAGCGCGACGATGCTGAGACCGTCCGAGAGCAGGTTGTCGTCGCCGTCCAAGTAGGAGGCGTAGGTGACCATCGCCCCCATTCCGAGCGAGAGCGAGAACAACGCCTGTCCGACCGCGGCGGGGATGATAGACTGGTAGTTCTCCACGATGACGCCGAAGTCGGGGGAGAGGAAGTAATCGTACCCGGCGGCGGCCCCGTCGAGGGTGAACGCCCACAGGGCGAGTCCGACCATTAGGATGGCGATGGACGGAACCATGATTTTGGTCCCCATCTCGATGCCTTTCTCAACGCCGAGCGCGACGATACCGACGACGAGTAGCATGAACACGAAGTGGAACAGTACCGTCCCGGTACCGGTCGAAATCTGTCCGAAGTACGTTCCGGGGTCGCCGAAGTACGCGCCGTTCAAGCTCCCGATGACGTACTGGATGACCCAACCGCCGACGACGCTGTAGTACGACAGAATCCAGAACCCGGTGAACAGTCCGAGCAGGCCGATGATTCCGGCCACTGGACCGCCGAGGTTTCTGAACGCGTCCACGATGTTCTTCTTGGTTTCGCGTCCGACGACGAACTCCGCGAGGATGGCGGGGAGTCCGATGAGTACCGCTGCGACGAGGTAGACCACCAAGAAGGCGGCACCCCCGTTTTGCGCCGACATGTATGGAAATCGCCAAATGTTGCCAAGCCCGACTGCGCTACCGACCGCAGCGAGGATGAACCCCATTCGTGATGTCCACGTTTCTCGTTGTGACATGCGTATGCGTGCCATTCTTAACTGAGAGGTATAAACTACTCGGTGTCTATTAACCACGTTAATTACGAAATATGATTTACCTTTACTTCAATGAAAATTTCACGCACGGTGGGTGAGAATCGAGCACGAGAATATCGCGTTGGTTGATATCGCGTCACTTTGTGACTATTTGACGTCTCGATACTGAAAATCGACTGTGGCGTTCCGGTCGCAACTAGGCCTCGCCGTACACCGGAACCGCCGCCCCGCTCGTCACGCTCGCGGCGTCGCTACAGAGGAAACAAATCATTTCCGCGATATCCTCGGGAGCGACCCATTTTTCGTGGTCCGCGTCCGGCATCATCTCACGGTTCGCGGGCGTGTCGATGACGCTCGGCATCACGGCGTTCGCCCGGACGACCCCGGAGTTCTCCTCCGCTATCGTCTCCGTGAGGAGACGAACTCCCGCTTTCGACGCACGATATGGGCCGTCGCCCTCGCCACCTTCGAGCGAGGAGCGCGCGCTGACGCTCACGATTGCACCGTCGCGCTCCTGTAAGTGCGGGAGCGCGTGTTTCGACGCTAGAAACATCGTCTTCAGGTTCACGTCGAACAGCAGGTCGAACGTTCCCACGTTCGTCTCTTCGATATGCGACCCGCCTTTCCACGTCCCGGCGATGTTGGCGAGCGCGTCGATGCCGCCGTGGTCGGCAACGACGTCGGACACGACCGATTCGACGGCGGACTCGTCAGTGAAGTCCGCCCGATAGAAGTTGACGCGTTCGCCGTCGAGTAGCGCGTCTTCCTCGTCCGGTTCGACTACATCCGTCGCACAGACGGTCGCGCCCGCGTCGTCGAACGCGGCACAGACCGCACTTCCGAGTGCGCCGCTCGCGCCCGTGACGAGGACCACCGCACCGTCGAAGTCGAAGCTCACGTCCATGGACCGTCCAACACCGTACGGGATGAAAACACGCACGGCCGTTCAAATCGCGTCGTACCGACCCAACCGCGCGCCGTCCAGCAGGTACGCCTCCCCGTCGGAAAGCCCGCCGGGCAGGAACGGCGCGAGGAATCCCTGCTCCGCGACGTTGACCCACGTCCCGCCCGTCAGGTCGTTGAACGCGGGGAAGACTATCAGCTCGCCGCCGCTCGCCACCTCCGCCGCTTCTTCTTCACCGTACTGCTCCTCGAACGCGCTCGGATTCAGCCCGCCGCGCAACCAGACGCGCTCGATTCGACTGCCGCCGACGGAATCCTCCAACCGCACGCACGGGTGTTCGTGACCGACGCACACCACGTCCGCGGAAAGCACGTCCTGGCTCGGCCACGTGTGCCCGTGCACGAATCCCACGTCGCCGAGGCGGATTCCGTCGCCCGGCGTCACCGAGCAGTCGATCCACGATTCGATGTCGCCGTCGTGGTTCCCTTTCACGAGCGTCACCGGGCGGTCGATGGATTCGAGGAGTACCTCGATTTCGCCGCGCTCGGCACCGCCCGGTCCGGCGATGGAGTGCATGAGGTCGCCGAGGACGACCACCCGGTCCGGGTCGGTGCGTTCGACCAGCGATACCATCCGTTTCCGGCGCTCTCCCGCGCGGCTGTCGAGGTTGATGCCCTGCTCGTATCGGAGGCCGTCCTCGATTCCGGCGTGATAGTCCGCCACGACGAGCGCCCGCTCGTCGCCGAGCGTCGCGGTCGCGGCGGGTTCGCCGGGGACCGGTTCGACCAGCGCCATCAGATGGGCTTCAGGGTCTCCTCGCCGGATTCGTAACACCGTCCGGCCATCAGCGCGTCTTGGAGTGCGTCATCGACGTCTGCGGGCGTCACGTCGTAGGAATCGACCACGCTGGCGAGGAGGCGCTCGCGCTCCACGCCGTCGCCGTCGTTCATCCCTCGCATGACTTCCATCACCGTGTTTTCGAGGTTCTCGGGAACCGGCTTGTCGCCGTCGTCCCCGCCCGCGGATTCGGGTTCCGGTTCCGCCGCCGATTTTGTCCCGCTATCCTCGCTCGGCGTCGGTTCCGGTTCGGTGGCTTCCGTCTGCTCCGGTTCCGCCGCGTCGGCGTCCGGGCCGGTCGCTTCGGCCGGTTCGGCGGCGGTGTCGGATTCGGGTTCCGCCTCCGATTCCGTCGCCATCTCCTGGGCCGGTTCCGGCGTCTCGATGTCGGCCTCGCCGGGTTCGCCGACCTCCGCGCCGGTGGTGAACTCGGTACCGAACTCCTCTTCTATCTGCTCGCGCTCGCCCTCGTCGAACTCGTACATCTCGCCGCTGACGTCCTCGCCCATCGGTTGGTCGAAGTCGCCGGGACCGTCCTCCTCGTCCGACGGTCCGGCGTCGAAATCGCCGAGGTCGTCCGCGGACTCGTCGGAGTCGCTCACGGTGGTCTCGTCCGACGGGTTCGCGTCGAACTCCTCCACATCGGTTTCGCCGACGGGTTCCGATTCGACCGGTTCGGCCGTCTCCGCGGGTTCGCGGGCCTCTGCCGGAGGCATCTCCGGTTCGGCGTCGGTGTCGGGAACCGTCGTTTCCGCGGCCGGTTCGTCCGTCGGTTCGGATTCCGACTCGAACGTCGATTCGGATCCTTCCGATTCCGGTTCCGTCGGTTCGGCGTCGGTCAGGTCGGCGTCGGTCGGTTCCGTGCCGCTCGATTCGAACGCCGCCGATTCCGTCTCCGCTTCGGCTCCCGAGTCCGAACCGACTTCCGCGTCGAACTCGGCCGACGTTTCGGGGTCGGTGGCCGGGGGTTCCATTTCGCTCGTCCCCGTTTCGACCGCCGCGGTGTCGAGCGAGACGTCCACGTCGAGCGTCGCGTCGCCGGGTTCGTCCGGTGACGCGTCGAGCGTCCCAACTTCGTCACGTTCGCCCGCGACGACTCGCGTGGCGTCGAGCGCGACGTCCTGCAGTTCCGCGAGGTACGGCGTGTTCGTTCGGTAGTGGTCGAGCGCCAGCGGCATACCGGCCGCCAGTCCCGTGTCCACGTCGGCGGCTTCGAGCGCCCGTCGAAGCTCCTCGCCGTACTGGCCGGAGTCGAGCGCACCCGCGACCGTTTCGATGCGCGAAAGGGTCTGTTCCGCGGTCTGGACCACCCACCGGTCGCGCGTTTCGGCGTCCACCGCGTTCATGCTCTCGGGACGAATCGAGG
>NZ_MEIH01000269.1:0-25732 GCF_001723155.1 Haladaptatus sp. W1 | reverse complement strand
CGTTTCGATGCGCGAAAGGGTCTGTTCCGCGGTCTGGACCACCCACCGGTCGCGCGTTTCGGCGTCCACCGCGTTCATGCTCTCGGGACGAATCGAGGTGTACACGAGGTCCGAATCCCCGGGCTGGAAGGTCCGCGCCTTGCCCGTCACCGCGACGAACATCGGCGGGTCGGCGCGTTCGAGGAACGCGAGCGCGTCCGGCTGGTACTGCCCGGCGTAGACGACGAAGCCGCCCGTCGGGTCCACGATGCGGGCGCGGAGCACGTCGTCGCCGACCTGCTCGATTTCGGTCAGCACGCCGACGACGAACAGGCGGTTGATGCGTGCACCCGTCGGCGTGACGACGTAGTTCGGGGCGCGCTCCTCGTCGCTGTCCGAGTGTTCGAGCGAGGCGTCGTCGTACTCGGCCGCGAAGATTCGCCACGCGACTTCCCGACGACCGACGCCGCCCTGCGAACTCATGCGTTCACCTCCGTGAGGAGGGCCTTGGCACGGTCGATCGGGTCGTCGTCCGTCTCGGCGAACTCGCTCGCTTCGAGGTTCGCACCGTAGTCGTCCACCGAGAGGTTGCCGCGGACGCGGTATTCGTGGCCGACGATTTTCTCGCGGATGGTGTCCGCGACGACTTCCTGGTCCATCGCGTCGCGCGCCTGCTGACGGGCCTTGTCGAGGCCGCCGCCGTACACCTCGGCGGTGAGTTCGTCGTCCAAAATCGCGGTGACGGTACCCGTCCCGTCGTCCACGATGGCCTTCACGCGCAAGTCGTCTTGTCCATCGACTTGGCCGTGGCTTCGGCACTGGCCTTTCTGCACGACGCGGCCGCACTCGGGACAGCGCTGGATGAGTCCCGACCCGTCGCGGACAGCGACGATGTTACCGAGGACTTCAACGTCGAACGCGCCGCCGGTTTCGACCGCCTCGCGGACGGACATGCGCGTCGCGCTATCGTTCACGTCCACCTCGCGCGCGAGGGGTTCGACCGTCGTGAACTCCGAGAAGTTGATGGACGGCACGCCGCGGAACTCGCGGACGTACACGTTGTTCACGCGAAGCGCCGCGCCTTCCGTCACTTCGTCGCGCGCTTCCCAGTCGGTGAACGGCAAGCGCGCGGACTCGTCGGCGACGACGCCGCTTTTTATCTCCGTCTCGCCGTCCCGTCCGTCGATGACCTTGTTCTCGACTTCGAGGACGGTCACTTCCAGCGCGACGCCGCGGTCCCCCGGCGTCACCTCGGCCAGCGTCGCGTCGCCGCCGACCTCGTACGGCACGTCGAGGTCGGTTTCCTCGCGCGCGACGTTGGTGCTGTCCCCGAGGTTGAGTTCCGGTTTGCCCTCCCACTCGCGGACCCCGGCGTTGCCCGCGGTGATGACCTGCCCCGCGCTGAGGTTGAAGTCGTTCCACGCGGTGTAGGATATCTTCCCCGTCTCGTCGGCGAGTTCCCCCTCGAAGATGGTCTGTTCGTTGCCCTGATAGCGAATCGAGCGCTTGCCCACCGTGAGCACCTTCGCGGTGATGGTGACGTTGCCCATATCGGTCGTCACGTCGGCGATGTCGGCGGTGGAGGGAGCAGAACTGCTACCACCGCCGTCGCCGTACTTCCGGCGAAGGCTCTGTTTGGCTTCGTCTATCGGGACGCTGTACTCGATGAGGTTCTGCAGGTCTGCTTTGACCTCCTCTTTGTCAACACCGAGGTCGGAGGCGAGCGCCTCGGCATGGTCGTCTACGTTCATCACTCGAAGTTGGAACGGGATGGATTAAAAGTGTTCGTCGTCGCTAGATGTGAGAGTGGGGAGTGAGTCGGGGAATTGGATTGGAACTCACACCAGCGACGTGAACTGAATCGACGTTTCCGTACGCACCACCGAGCGATAACCAGCTCGAATGTTCTCGTTCACCGCGAATTGTGGTTGGTGCTACTGTGATTGCAAATACCGAGCAACGATGAAGACCGCAACCGCCCCGCCACTGCGCCACGACCCTCCCCAACCGACTCCTTCACTTCGTTCAGTCGTCCCTCGCGCGGACGCACCCGCGGTGCGCCTCCGCGCGCCGTGGCGGCTGGATGGTATCGCCCAACACGTCCAACCGAGTGGCGCGCGCTGACGGGAGGACGTGGCCGACCGCTGGCTACGTCCTCCCGGCATAGTCGTGCGAGGTCTTCGTGAGTGACAAAGGAACGAACGAATGGCTCGTCAGAGCAACGCTCTGACGGTGGACGACGAGCGGTAGCGAGGAGTCGGTTGGGGAGGATGTGGCTGATGCGGTGCTGTGCTGTGCGGCCGCTGTGTCTGGGTGGAATGAAAGGGGCCGCCCGCTCGCGTTTGCGTGGTTGCTTCAGCGGCCTCTCTCGGTGAGGTGTGCAGTTTACACCGAATCGAGATGCCGCTGAACAACCGCGAGCGGGCGGGGGCTTTCAAGGAGTTCACCCCGATGGGTTCGACTGTATCAACATCGGCATCATCTCGTAGCGAACGGTGGGGGGCGTTCGAGGCGGTCTGCTTCCCAGTAACTGCAACCGAAAAAGAACCAAATTCTCCCAGATAAAGCGAACATCCTCGATCCCGTGACACCGAAAGCGGTTTTCACCGCCGAAGCGTACCCCGGAACATGCACGTGGTCGTCAACGCCGCGATGAGCGCCGACGGAAAACTCTCCTCTCGCCAGCGCGAGCAGGTCGCCATCAGCGGCGCGGACGACTTCAACCGTGTTGACGACCTGCGGGTCGAAAGCGACGCCATCGTGGTCGGCGTCGGCACCGTCCTCGCGGACGACCCGTCCCTGACCGCCGACGACGGGGCCAATCCGGTTCGCGTCGTCGCGGATTCGAAAGCCCGAACGCCGCTCGACGCGCGGGTGTTGGACGACAGGGCGGACACGCTCGTCTTCGTCGCCGAGAGCGCGCCGAACCGGAACGTCCGGGCGCTCCGGGAGGCGGGGGCGGACGTCGTGGTGGCCGGAAACGGCCGCGTCGCGCTCGGGCAGGCCTTCTCGGAACTCGAATCGCGGGGGACCAAACGGGTGATGGTCGAGGGCGGCGGCGAACTCATCTTCTCGCTGTTCGACGGCGGACTGGTGGACGAACTCCGCCTCTATGTCGGGTCGCTGGTCATCGGTGGCCGCGACGCGCCGACGCTCGCAGACGGCGACGGCTTCGTCGAACGGAAATCGTTCCCGGACCTCGACCTCGATTCGGTCGAGCGCGTGGACGACGGGGTTTTGCTCCGCTATCTGGTCTCCTAACCGCCGAAAAAACGAACCGCGATCGCTTCTATACCCTTCCTTCTATACCCAGCCGTCTTCGACGAGGAGTTCGCCGTTCAGCACGCTGGCACCGGCGGCCCCGCGAATCGTGTTGTGTGCGAGGCAGTTGTACTGGATTCCGGCGGGCGTCTCCTGCACGCCGCCGACGGCGATTTGCATCCCGTTACCAATGGTGCGGTCGAGGCGCGGTTGCGGGCGGTCCGGGTCCTCGAACACCTCGATGAGCGGGTCGGGCGCGCTCGGCAGGTCGAGGGTAGTCGCCTCCGCGAAGGCCGCTTCGGCGCTCGCCTTCGTGATTTCCTCGGAGGTTTCGGCCCACACGTTTTCGAGGTGGCCGTCGAGCGTCGGGACGCGGTTGCAGGAAGCCGCCACGTCCACGTCGTGTTGGACGATTTCGCTCCCGTCGAACGAGCCGAGGAGTTTCTTCGGTTCGGTCACCATTTTGTCCTCCTCGCCGCCGATGTGGGGTATCACGTTGTCGATAATCTCCATCGACGTCACGCCGTCGTAGCCCGCGCCGGAGACGGCCTGCAGTGTCGAGACGTGCACGCGCTCCAACCCGAAGCTGTCGAGGGCGGCGAGCGTCGGGACCATGGTGATGGTCGAGCAGTTCGGGTTCTTCACGAGCGCGCCGTCCCATCCGCGCTCGTCGCGCTGGACTTCGATGAGGTTCAGGTGGTCCGCGTTGACCTCGGGGATGACGAGCGGAACGTCGTCGGCCATCCGGCTGTTCGAGGAGTTCGAGGAGACGACGTAGCCCGCCTCGGTGAACTTCGGTTCGACGTCTGCGGCGACCCCGGAGGGAAGCGAGGAAAAGAGGAGGTCTACATCGTCCGGTACGTCACTCGGGTCGGTCGCGCGTACTTCGATGTCCCCGACGTACTCCGGAATCGGGGAGTCAATGCGCCACTTCGCCGCTTCGCGGTAGGTCTTACCGGCGCTCGCGTCGCTCGCGGTTATCGTCGTCAGTTCGAACTCGGGATGCCCGTCGAGCAGTTGAATGAATCGCTGTCCGACCGCACCGGTTCCACCCAGAATACCAACGTTGACACTCATGTGCGAACCGATAGCAGGAGTGTGCAAGTAGCTTTCGACGGTGTCGGTGTTTGCCGTGAGGCGGGCGGGGAAGACTCATATACCTAGTGACACCTCAAGAGTCGTATGGATTGGGAGTTCGTCACCTGTGAGGAGTGTGGGCAGCCGTATTCCGTCCGTGTTCGTGAGGACGGCACGTACGTCCTCCCGACCGATACGGGCGAGTGCGAGCGGTGTGGCTGTACCGAGTTCTCGCAGGTGACTGGAGTGGCCGGTGACGATTGAAACAGCTCAACGTGGTATTCGTTATCGATGAAAAGCGAGCCCGAAATGAAGGAGAGTTATTCTTTCTTGCGCGTGACGTAGCCAGCGATTCGGTTGCGGACGCCCTTCGAACCGATGTTGGTCAGCTGTTCGACGCTGTCCTTGTTCTGGTCGAAGTCCTTCGTAAACGCGCTCGGGTATCGTTCCAACAGGATGTTCCCTGTCTTTTTCACGTAGTCGGGTTTGATTGCCATACCGAACTGTTTCCGACAGCGGGCCTTAAAAGCATTCGTTCGCGTTCGCCGGGGCGCTACCGCCGAATCCGGAATCCGTCCTCGCCCTCGGGTGACGCGTAGTTAACCGTCACGTCGTCCACGTCAGCGGCGGGACTGCCCGTCTGACACCACTCGACCATCTCCTCGACTTCCGACTCGGGACCCTCGAAGACGGCTTCGACGCGCCCGTCGGAGAGGTTCTGCACCCAGCCGTCGAGTCCCTTCCCCTGTGCGGTGTCGCGGGTGTTCGCCCGGTAGTAGACGCCCTGTACCTTCCCCGAGACGAACACGTGTGCGCGGGTTCGGTCTGCCATACCGGACGTTCGAATCCGAGCCACAAAACGGTCGGGGCCATCCGACGTTCGAATCGGCGATTCTCGGAGTGGGTCACTCCTCGGACGGCAGTCGCTCGTAGGCGAGGTGTTTGACCGCCGTTCGTATCTCCTCCTTCGTGAGGTCGAGTTCCTGATAAACGAACGACCTGAGTGCGAAATACGCGCCGGTGCCCGAAACCGCCACGCCGAGGAGAAACGCGAGAAAGAAGCCGAACAAGTCTGTTGCCATGACACCACTCTCCACGGTCCGACGAAATATTTTTCCATTGAACTGTTCCACGGCGATATAATCGGCTCAACTCCGCAAGTAGTGAAACACGTACGTCTGGGCGTATCCGGCGTACTCGCCACCAAACTGCTCTCGAATCGCCCGCGAGGTGTCCCGGTACGACCCCCGGTCACAGTGCGGGTAGTGCTCCTCGATGGCGCTCTGAATCCACGTGTCGAGCGGCACGGCTTCCAGATAGCCGAGCGCGAACAGGAGCACGCAGTCGGCCACCTTGTCGCCGACGCCCACGAACGCCTCCATGGCGTCGCGGGCGTCCTCGTAGGGCAACCCCCGCACGTCTTCCGCGGTCACTTCGCCGGACGCGAGCAGTTCGGCCGACTTCCTGACGTACGGTGCTCGGTAGCCCAGTTTCAACGCCCGGAGGTCCGATTCGTCGGCCGCGGCCAACTGCGTCGGCGTCGGGAACTCGTGGTACGTCTTGCCGTCGAACTCGACGCTCTCCCCGAACCGGCGAGCCAGCGCGGTCTGCATGTCGTAGATGCGACTCACGCGCATCTGGGCCGAGCAGATGAACGAAACCAGACACGGGAAGAAGGGATCGCGGACGATTCGCATCCCGAGATACTCGTCGTAGGCGGTTTCGACCAGCGAGTCCTCGGGCGTCGCGTCGAGTATCGCGTCCAAATCGTCGTCCAGTCGGAGGAGCGAAACGAGGAGCGATTCGGCGTCGGTCGTCGATTCCCACTCCAACAGGCCGTCCCGCTGGCGGGCGCGGACGACCTCGCCGTCCGTGACGGCGTAGTACCACGCGGACCCGCCGTAGGCGTGCGTCGTCTCGTACATCCGACCGTCCTCGCGCCGCCAGAGGTAACTCTGGCCGCTCTCGACGGTCGATTGCAGGTCGAACCCACCCGGAAGGTCCTCGACGGGTATCGAACCGGTTTCCATCGGCCGGGTGTCGGCATCGAAGGCAAGCAACTCTTTCGATTCACCACGTCTCGGCCAGCACGCGTCGCCAGTTTTCGTGGGCCACCTTCGCAACGTCGTCCTCGCTGAATCCGCGTTCCCGAAGCGCCGCAAGCACCTCGGGGAGTCCGGTCACGTCGCCCACGTCGTCCGGTATCCGCGCGCCGTCGAAATCCGACCCGAGCACGACGTGGGAGCTCCCGACGCGGTCGGCGACGTACTCGATGTGGTCCACGAGGTCGGCCATGGTCGCGGTCGCCTCGGGGTTCGGTTCGTCGGACAGGACGGTCTCCAGAAAGCCGATACCGACGACGCCGTTCGAGTCGGCCACGGCGTCTATCTGTTCGTCGGTCAGATTCCGTGAGTGGGGCGAGAGAGCGTGTGCGCCGGTGTGCGATGCGACGAGGGGTGCACCGCTCGTCTCGGCGACGTCCCAGAATCCCGCTTCGGTCAGGTGTGCACAGTCGATGACGATGCCGCGCTCCTCACAGGCGCGAACGAGGTCGCGGCCCGCGTCAGTCAATCCGCCACCGACGTCGGGACTGCTCGGGTATTTCGTGGGGACGCCCGCACCGAAGGCGTTGGGGCGACTCCACACCGGACCGATGGAACGGACGCCCGCGGCGTAGAGGAAGTCGAGGTTCGAGCAGTCCGGTGCGACGCCTTCGGCACCTTCGATGTGTGCCACCGCGCCGAGGTCGCCGGATTCGAGGCAGGCGTCGAAGTCGTCGAGGGAGCGGACGACGCGGAAGTTCTCTATCTCCGCGGCGAGGCGGTGGAGCAGTTCGAGCATTCGGTAGGTGGTCGCTCGCGCGTCGTCGTGGTCCAGCGCGTCCGGGATGCGGAACTCGTAGCCGTCGTCCGTCCATCGGAGTTCGTGGTCGTCGCCGCCCGAAACGAACGTGGCGAAGAAGCCGACGCCGAGTCCCGCTTCGCGGGCGCGCGGGCGGTCGATGTGCATCTCCTCGGTGCCTCGCGTGAACGTCGCCACGGGGTCGTCGATTCCGTGCAATCGAAGGAGCGTGTCGTTGTGGCCGTCCACGACCGGTGGGAAACTCATTGCTACTGGTGTGTACGAAACGGACATAAGTGCTGGTGTGACCTGTCATGACGCCTAAAAAGGGCGAAAATTCATACTTCTGGCTGTGCAATTACCGTTGGGAGTATGAACTGTAGAGTTGTCGTCGAAGCCGCGATACCGGTATACGACGTGAAAACGCCGGACGAGGCGGTGCGCATCGCCATCTCGAAGACCGGCGAGATGCTCAATCCCGACCTGAACTACGTCGAAATAAACATGGGGTCACGAACGTCGCCGTCCGGGGAGGAACTCCCACCAGCGTTCATCGCCGCCGACGAGGCGCTCGTCGCCTTGGAGCTGGAGATGACGGTGTTCAACGTCGAGCGAGAGGAACACGCCTCGCGCATCGCTCGCAAGGAGATCGGCCAGCGGTTGGAGAACATCCCGCTCGCCGTGCTCGACGTCGAGATACTCGAAGAGGACGAGGACGAGGACACCGAAACCGACGCCGAGGCAGACACCGACGACGCGGACGAGGAGGACGATTCGGACGACGTTCTGCCCGAGTTCGAGGACCTCATCGACTGAACCGGTATCCGGGGGTCGCTGTGACGCGCTGTTCGACCGCGGCGACGAGAGATATGTCGGTCGCTATCAGTGGACGTCGCAAACCGCTTGTTTGTCGTGAACGACGCCGCTCGGGAGCGGCGGGACACAAACGATAACCGATGGGACGACCAACCAGGAGATATGACCGAATACACGACGGTTTCCATTCCGAAAGACCTCGCCGACCGCGTTGACGAGACGATAGAGGGAACGAGTTTTTCGAGTACGAGCGACCTCGTTCGGTTCCTGCTCCGCAGCATCGTCATTCAGCACCAGCGACAGGGCCGCCTGACGGAATCCGAGTTCAGCGAAATCACGGACCAACTGCGCGAGCTGGGGTATCTAGAGTAGTTCGACGGGGGGTTCCGCGTCGACGATAACGAGTTTCCGTTTTCTGCCGCTCCGATCGAACGCCGCCACCATCTCCGCGGTCCACGGCGGAACCGCGACCAACACCACCTCGTGTAAGTCGTCCGTCTGCGTGACCTCAAGGTGGCCTTGCGGGTGGGAGATAAACCTGCCCTGTGTCTGGCGAGCGGGAATCGAGAGATCCATACCGAAGACGGCCGCGACCGACCCGCCCGTGTTCGGGGGATAAAAATGGGTGAACACCGGCGTCTCCGCTTCGAGATGGTCCGCGCCGTCCAACTCCTCGGCCGGGGTGATGGCCAGCGGGACGGTCAGTTTTTCCGGCTCGGCGTCCGCGGCAAGTTCGAGGAGTGCGTCTCTCAGTCCACGGGTGAGGAAGACCACGATGGGGCATTCGTGTCGTATCGAGATAACAGCGTCGCCCAACGACAGCAGGAAGTGATAATTTAATAACTGTTTCGTTCTTACAATCTGGTGATAATATAACTCCGACAGTTCTTGGATATTTTTATTATAATGATAGAAAATTTAATATACTATCAGATATGTCGTATGGGTATGGAAGAAAACGAACTGACCACGTATCTGGCGGAGAACCCTCGTATGATCGGCGTACTGTTCGCTATCGTACTCATCCTTTCACAGGCCGGGAACGCGGCAGGTGCCGTGTTGGGCGGTTCGACTGGAACGTAAATCCGATTCTATTGATCGTTTTGTAGTAGCGTGTAGGCGAGTGAGACTCTACCCGAGCGTATCCACATCAAGGGAATAGCTCCACGTAAACCGTCCATCGAGTCGGACCGGGACATCCTCCAAAGCGAGAAGTCGAGTGAGGGTGTCCTTATCCATTGTAAGCGTACTAAGAGACCCCGATGCCAGATATGATCGGTTCGTCTCGTCCAGACGTAAATTGACGAAGGCACCGATTCCCCCCTCGTTGGAAAGATACGTGATGGGTGTCACCTCGAACCTCTCACCGTTCACCTCGATATCGAAAAGAACGGCCGCGATACTCTCGGTCTGAACGACGTTGATGCTCTCGTCTCCGACGACGGTGTACTGACCACCGATAATGCTCCTGTCGCGGGCGATGTCCAACGCCGCCCAGAGCGGGAACCCACGGTTCAACAACCGTGCCATCGTCTTGCCGACGCGAACCGCGCCGCTGTTTATGACGTCGTTCAGAGTGACGACGCCGCCGATGGCTCCCGCCTCGATGAGCGCCATTCCCTGTTCGAACGACCGGCAAGCGTTGAGGAGGAACGCTTCGACGCCGATGTAGTCGAGTTCGGCTGCGTCCAACATCCCGTCACGACAGTTGAAACCTCCCTCGTCGATGTGACCAATGTAGTGGAGAAACTGCGTCTCGGATTCGAGGACGGAACGCAGTTCGGCGACGCTCAAATCGTGTTCGACGCTCACGTCGAACGGAAGGGTTCGTCCCGATCCGTACACTTCGTCCGCGAGGTTCCGTTCCTCGTCCATCTCGCGGTCGTTGCAGACGACGGTGATGGCTATCTCCCCGTCCGTGGTCGTGCGTTCGAGTCGGTTGCGAAACGCGGTTATCGTCGCTTTGCTCGCGCCGACCGGCGCGTCGTCGCCGACCCACACCTGTTCGAGCGAGTCGGTCTGCTCCGGTTCGACGAACGTACGCGGGTTCGACGTCGTTTCCGACGTGCTTCTGGTATTCCCCCGAACGAACTGTTCGACCGCCGGTACCTGTATCGCCGACGCGGACACCTCCGTCGCTCGCGGCGTTCGAATGGCGGCGAGGTCGTCCACGAGGAACGGAAGCATCTCGACGTTAGTCGCCGTCGAGGAGACGTGCGTGGTCAACTGCCAATCGGGGACGAGGTCCTCAAGCATCTCGTAGGGAACCGTGAGGTACGTTTCCAGGCGCTCGTCCAGCGGGGTCTCGTACAGCACCGCAAAATCGAGGTCGACCGTCGATTCGAGCGTTCGGCGTTCGTGGAGGTCGATGGGATACAGCCCTTCCGTTCGAATCACGCAGTCGAGGAAGAACGTCTGTTTCAGCACCCGTTCGACCTCGCTTTCGAAATCCCGAGTGCCGCCGAGCGGGTGTTCGAAGTCGTCCGTGACGATTCGAGGGGAGTTGCCCGGAACGACCGTCGCGCCGAGGTAGTACGCGAGCGAGGCGACGGGGAAAATCGACTCGTACGTGGGCGGCACTTCGATGGTCACGCCCGTTTCGGGCGGTTGCAGGGCGTCCGGGACGCGGAGTTCGTCGCCGAGTTCGACGACCGGCGGATGCCCACGGAGCGTGGGAAACGACCGCTCACAGGTCGTCGTCTTCAACGCCGACCCGAACGTCGATATCGCCGCCATCATGTCCGTCGGGTCGCTCGTCGTCGTCACCGTTCCCGAGGGGCGTCGATGGGATGACCGCCCACCGACGACGACGGTCGTCCTCGAACCGAACCGGAACGTGATGTCCTCGAACGTCGCACCGATGTCGAGCGATTCCTCGACGTCGAGATACAGTTTGATCGGGGTACAGAGCTCGATGGTGTAGTTTCCCGACGGGAGCGCCTCGTTCGCCATCCCTCCGACGCTCGCCACCGTCTCACCGGTCTCGTCGCGGACGTGGACGGCGGCCGGTGTCGGGAGCCGAAGGCCATCGGTCGAGAGACAGACCGCGCGGTCGACGGGAAAACGAAACGAGTGAGTGTCGGCCGGGACAGGTCGAACCGCGTCGAACGTCTGAAGCGTGCACGTACGTCGTTCGATTTGGTCTCGAATTTCGATTCCGTCCGGACGGGAATCGAACGAAATAGTCACCGGATCACCTCTGCAACCTGAGGGAAAAATTCCGGCGCTCGTGGCACATACGTCGTGCATATCAAGCAAATGGTAAAAGACTATCGGCAATCTGTAATTCTTATGGTGTCACGACGATACAAATCCGCGGACGGTCTTCGCCAGCAACGAGGGGAATCGTCTGCGGGACCCGTCGAGCGCATCCGCGAGGACGACCGTGGCATCATCGAAGATACCGGGGCCATGTCCGACGAGGACCCGCTCGGGTGTCAACCCGCGGAGTTCGTTCGGGGGCAGGAGTCGAACCATCGGATGGACGCCCAGTCGCTCGCGGCCGGTTCGGAAGTAGTCCGCGGTGCCGACGGATTCGGGGACGACGAGCGTTCCGTTCGTCTCGTCGTACAGCGCGGCTTCCTGCCACGCCGGGTTATCGACCAGTCGAAGCACGCGCAGTCCGGTGTCGGCGAGCGTCGTCTCGAACCGTCGGACCGGAACCCCGCTCACGCTCCGTCGGACCCACGTCGGCAGGTACACCGGCACATCGTGTCGCTGTGCGATTTCTTTGGCATCGCGGGTGTGGCGGTCGAGAAGGACGACGACGCCCGCGACCGTTCCAAACTCGGCGAACAGGTCGTCGATGCCCGGCGCGTCGACCGGGTCGATAACCCAGACGTCGCCGTCGATGGCGAGCGCGTGGCTCGCTCGTTCCATCGTTTCCTCCGGGTGTGCGAGCCAGCCGACGCCGCCGTCCCAGCGGTCGATTTCCCGATGCTCCGTGGGGGACTCGGCTTCTTTCAGTGGCATACTCTCATTAGTCGGTCAACGCGCATAAATCGACGGGGCAACGATTCCGTCCCCCGACGGCGACAGCACTACGTGAGGTCCGTCTCCATCGACTCGACGTACTCGGCGGCGGGTTCCGCGTCGGCCCAGACGGCCTCGAACAGTTCGTTTGCCTTTCGACGTGCGCGGTCGGTCTCGACGACGAACTCGGTCTGCGTATCGTAGGACCCGTCCAGCAGCGGGAGCGAGAGCAACAGGCCGTCGTCGGTCACCGTCAGCGCGAACGAAGTATCGGCCACGCGAACGTTCAGGTCTTCGTCTACCGTGGCGTCCGTGGTCGCGAGGAGGGAGTGAAGGACGTCCGTCGCCAGTACGAGCCGCGCGTCGCCGTCCCCGTCGAGGAGCGCATCGGAGTATCGCTCGTTGAAAATGGGCGCGATGACGGACGCGGAAGTCGTCGTTTCGAGTCGCCGTTCCACCTCGCGGACGGCCCGCGACGGATGGGTGTCGGTCGCGCGAACGACGGTTCCACCGGTGAGGTCGGCAATACGAAGCAAATCGGAGGAGGGCAACGCGGTGACGTCGTGTCGTTTCCAGTAGTCGATGTCGATTCGAAGTACTCGTTCCGTCGTCCGCTGTTCGCGGACGAGCGCGGATACGACCGAGCCGATTCCGGTCGGTGCCCACCGTTTGATGCGTGGCGAGTGAATCAGCCCGCGATTTTCCAATTCCGTGAGGGCGTTGTAGACGGCGGATTCGCTCGCCAAATCCCGGTTCAACAGCGCGCGTGTCGTTTCACAACCGTCGACGATTGCCTGTAAGACTGCTGTCCGTGCTCCGGACCGGAGAACGTACTCGGTGAGGGACTGTTGGTGCTCCATGGCGGCAGTTCCCTGTACACCCATTGGATTCTTTTCACTATCGTTCTTGGGCAACTGGCTATCAAATTCCATATCAATTGGAGCAATCTACTCAAAATGCAAATTTCTGGCATCTAGAATGGAATTTTTATATACCGTTGGTGTATTTTTGCCGATTGGGCCACCCTGTGGTCCCCCCTGACGTACATCACGAACGGTGATACCCCACCGTTTCCCTCCGAGGTGCAGGCAGTTCTCAGAGTCTGCTCGTATCGATTTCGATACCGGGTGGCGAGATGATGAGGAACTTCCGAAAGTGCACCAAATTTCCGCCCTGTTTTTTCACCGCCGGTGCGAGGTCGGCCGCGAGTTCGGTGAGGTCGCCGTCGACCGCGAGGACGAGGACGTGTCCGCGTTCGACTGCATCGAGGCGTTCCGCGATAGCCGTGGTCCCGTCGAGGACACCGAGGATGACGCGCTCGTTCTCGTCGAATTCGATCTCCTGTTCGGCCGCCTGTAGGTCCAAGTCGAACCCCGAATCGTTCATGCCGGTACCTCTCATCCCCCGAGAAAAATCCTTGCCTTGGTTCGGTTCAGTTGTCGTATTCGCGCTTGAACCCGCGGAACTCCGTGCGGTGGGCCTCCTCGTCGGCGAGGATGGTGACACCGAGGTCTTCAGTCACGGGGTCGTCCGCATCTCGCGCCGCTGATATGACGTTTCGATACGTCGAAATGGCATCCTCCTCCGCTTCGAGGACGCCGTCGATAACCGACAGGACGTCGGTGCTGTCTTCCGGCGGTTGCAAGCCTTCCTGCCGCGCCTCGAAATCGTAGGACGCCGGTGGCCGCTCGTCCAACTGTTTGAGCCGTTGGCCGATCATCTCCGCGTGCCCCAACTCCTCCTGAATATCCGTCTCCAGGCTCTCTCGTACCTCTTCCGCGCTCACGCCTTCGAGGACGATGGAGTTCGTCAGGTAGTTCATCACGGTTTCTATCTCGTCGCTGTACGCCTTTCGAAGGAGGTCCGTTACTTCATCGTTCGTCATCGTTTGGGAGTACGACACGAACCCTCCTTACGATTGTGGCGAACGAGGGTGGCAACGGTTGCCTCGCACACAACGGTTATATACCTTGGCACATATTAGCACGGTAGCGATGGAACAGCATGGCAAACATTCGCATACGAACGTTGCGAGCGGCGTTGTCGTCGGCTCGATTCTCATCGTAGGGGTCTGACCCCTACACATTCATACCATCGAATCCTCGAATCGATACCGAATAGAGCCGACCGTGCAACGTACTGCGAACCACCGAAACCGAGATGAACGACACCAACGACCGATACATGACGGACGAAAACTCGACACGACGACCGACGAACCGAGACCGACCGAAAAAGACGATGGCGGACGTCAGCCACACACCGCCCTACGAAGCGCCGGACGCGAACCGCGTGTTCGAACGCGGCGGCGAGCTGCTGACTGACGAACGCCGTCCCTGAGAGCACCTGAATCGGAAAAAGAGACCGCCTGGTTTTTCTCCCGTTCCCCCATTTCCTGTCTGACCCGGTCCCCCGTCCCCCAGTGTCGACGCCGTGCTCAGCGGATCGGTTCTCGGCCGCCGACGGGTTTGGACGTGTCGACGAACTCAGCCCGCGCACCGCCCTTCTTGACTTCGGTCGCCGTCATACATTCGAGGCATCCGAAGACCTCGTTCTCGTTGTTCCCGAACACGCGGGCGAAATCGCGGGTCACGAAGGAACCGCAACTTCGACATCGGTTTTCGGCCACAGTGTCGCTTCCACTGGCAATCTGGCTGTTTGTCGTTGTCATGCTGAACCTCGTCGGTACGACTAACATCAGTGTGGGTACTTTGTTATCCGGTGACTGTCGGGGCGAAACCAACCACTGTCGTCTGGAAAGACAACTCTACGATTCCGGTAACGACCGGTTACTCGGGCGATACGGCGGACTTCTCCATTCGAGAAGACCGTAACGACGGCGGGAAATTCGGACCGGCCTATGCTTTAATGATTGTCCAAGGGGTAGAGAACATCGATGCCCAAGATAACACTCGACGAGGAGACCGTCTCCCGCCTCGACAGCCTGCGCGTCGAAGACGAATCCTACGACGAGATCATCAACGAACTCATCAACATCTACGAAGCGGAGGAGATGACGCTCTTCCACGGTGGCGACTATTCGAGCGACTGAATCGCGTCAGTCATCGCGCCGAGCGAGAACCGTCTCACCCGCGCGCACGCGCTGACCTTTTCTTACTTCTACGTCCGCCGCGTCGAACGACGCCGGGAGGAGCACGTCCGCTCGACTGCCGAACGCGATGTGGCCCAATCGCTCTCCCCGCGCGAGTTCGTCGCCCGATTCGACGTACGGATGGATTCGCCGGGCGAATGCGCCCGCAATAAGCGTCAGATCGCACGTCGAAAGGCCGATGTGGACCTTCTCGTTGTTGTCCGACTCCTTGCTGAACGCGGGACGGTGGGTACCCGGTTCGTGTTCGACCGATTCGACGCGCCCCGACAGCGGCGCGCGGTTGACGTGCACGTCCGTCACGTTCATGAACACGCCAACTCGGACGCGGTTTCCTTCCTCGCGGATCACCGAGACGCGGCCGTCCGCGGGCGAGAGGACGCCGTTCGACGGCGGAGAACGGTCCGGGTCGCGGAAGAAGAGCAGGACGGCACCGCCGAGCGCGAGCGCCGCGAGCGTGGCGAGCGGCGAGAGCAATCCGAGCGGCCCAGCGAGCAGGAACGGCGGCGCGGCGTATCGCCACGCGCCGGGTGCGACCTCCATCACTCCTGAACCGCACTTCTGACGCGCGCCCACTTCCCGGTCGATTCGAGGCGCGTCTGGAGTTCGTCGGCGTACCGTTGTGCCAACCCCTCGGCCGCGGCGAGTCGCTCCTCGTCGACGCCGCTTCCGCCACCGCCGCCCAGTCCGAGCGCATCCTTGACCGACCCGAAGACGCCCCGTCCTTCCTTCTTGGACGACTTGCCCGTCATGGAGTTCATCTGCGACTGGATGTTCTCCATCTCGGGCATCACCTGTTTCACCTTGCTCGTGTCGGCGACGAGCTTCGCGCGCTCGTCGTCCTCGGGGTGTTCGATGTCGAACTCAACCGCGGTCATCACCAGTCCCCATTCCTGGCGCGAGAATTGGGAGTCGGCGACTTCCTGTGCGAACTCCCTATCGACCGCCATCCTGTCCCCCACTATCATGTCCGTCCACCGTTGTCCGCTCATAGGTGACAGTGATATGGCGCGAGACTTGGTAGTTTCGTCTGCGCGAACGACGAACCGGACGGACCGTCGAGAGGAGACGAGACCTGCCGAAGATGGCGAAAACACGCCAGTAGGGGGTTCCTACGGTCGGTAATTCGGTTCGTAATGGCTGCTTTCCGACGGGAGACGTGTCGAAATCAAAACGCGGGAGAACGGAGCTGTGCGGGTCAGTCGTAGGGATAGCGCGCCTGATTGCCACAGTCACACGTAATGACGACGTGGCCGTCCTGTAGTCGGACCCGTGCGTTCTTTCCGGGACGAAGATAGGCGTCGCAGGCATCACACGTGAATCGTTTGAACTGCTGTGGGAGCGAAAGGCGGTGTCGCTCGGCGATTCGTCTGGCGAGGCGGACGTACTCCCGCGCTCGGTCGTCGTTACACTCTGCGGTGGCGTCCCGTGCAAGTACTTCGAGACGCTCTATTCGCTCTTGAGCTACTGTCATTCGGAATGGGGGGTGGGGGGTTTCCGGGGCGAGACAGGACAAGGATAGAAATCGTTCCTGTATTGCCCCATGCGAGTCATGCTCGTATGGGAACAAATACTTTGCGGTCGTTCAATGAGTCCTTTCCGAAAGGAGTAATTGGGCGCTATGCCATTTCCCCCGCAGTGCGCGTACTCAACTACCTCGAACTCGAATCCCGGCTGGCCCGGAGCGGCATCGGTACCTCCACGAAGCAACAGCGCAAGGCGTTAGCGGAAACCGACGTGGACGTGATCACGTCGCCGTGGGAGGGGGAAACGCCGGGTCGCGCGCTGCTGTCCGGGGCGGTAGGGGGTCGTTTCTTCGCCGACTTCGACGTGGCACATTGCAACGTCATCGGGCCGGGTTCAGTCGCGGTCGCGCGCCACGCGAAACGGAACGATATCCCGCTCGTCCTCCATTCGCACGTCACGAGCGAGGACTTCGCGGAGAGTTTCCGCGGGTCGAGCCTCGTCGCGCGCCCGCTCGGTCGGTATCTGAAGTGGTTCTACTCGCAGGCCGACCTCGTGCTCTGTCCCAGCGAGTACACGAAATCCGTCCTCGAACGGTATCCCGTGGACGCGCCGATTCACCCCATCTCGAACGGCGTGGACGCAGAATCGCTCGCCGGGTTCGAATCCTTCCGCGATGAGTACCGCGCGCGGTACGATTTGGACGGCATGGTCGTCTTCGCACTGGGGAACGTCTTCGAGCGCAAGGGTCTCACGACGTTCTGCCGAGTCGCCCAGCAGACGGACTTCGACTTCGCGTGGTTCGGGACGGTGGACGACGGCCCGCACGCCAGTTCGACGGTCAAACGGTGGACGGAGAACCCGCCCGAGAACGTGACGTTCACCGGGTGGGTCGACGACAAGCGCGGCGCGTTCGCGGCGGGCGACGTGTTCTGCTTCCCGGCGAAAGTCGAGAATCAGGGAATCGTCGTCCTCGAAGCGATGGCGTGCGGAAAGGCCGTCGTGCTCCGCGACATCCCCGTCTTCGACGAGTTCTTCACGCACGGCGTGGACTGTCTGAAGTGCGAAACGGAGACGGAGTTCCGACGCGCGCTCGAACTGCTCGAACGCGACCCCGAACTTCGGGAGCGATTGGGGGAAAACGCCCGCGAGACGGCGAGCGAACACAGCCTGAAGCGCGTCGGCGAGCGTCTTGTCGAGGAGTATACAAAACTCGTCTGAAGTCACAAGCACTTAACTTCCCGTCCTCGAATGGCCGAACAATGAGCCGATGGGTCGCCGCGTTCACGGACACATATCTGCCGACCATCAATGGCGTCGCCTACACCATCCGGACGTGGCGCGATTTTTGGGAAAAAAACGGCGGGCGGATGGACGTGGTGTATCCCCAATCCGACGACTACGCGCCGGAGAAAGGCGAACATCCCATCGGAAGTCTTCCGTTCCCCTTTTATGATGGCTATCGACTCGGAACGCCGCGGGTTCCGAAGGCGGTCCTCGACGCCGAAATCGTCCACTCCCACACGCCGTTCGCCATCGGCCTCGGCGGTCTTCGACTCGCGCGAAAGAACGAACTCCCGTTCGTGACGTCGTACCACACGCCGACGGGGGAGTACGCGGACTATCTCGTCCCGAACGATTCCGTCGCCGACTACGTGGAACGGGCGGCAGGGGCGTACGAACGGTGGTTTTTCGGGCGGTCCGACGCCGTGTTGACGCCGAGCGAGGCGACGCGAGAGCACATCGTCGAGACGGTGGGCGTCGATGCGCCCGTGCACGTCGTCCCGAACGGTATCGACGTGGAGCGGTTTCACCCGGTCGAAACGGCCGCCTTCGTTCGGAAATACGACCTCGACGTGGATCGCCCGCTCGTCGGCTACACCGGCCGCCACGGCTTCGAAAAGCGTCTCTCGGAGATCATCACGGCGGCCGACGGCATGGACCTGACGGTCGTCTTCGGCGGCGACGGTCCCGCTCGCGAATCGTTGGAGAAACAGGCCCGCGATTGCGACGTGGACGTCCGTTTTCTCGGATTTCTCGACCGGGACGAGATGGCGGCGTTCTACTCCGCTCTCGACGTGTTCGCGTTCCCCAGTCCCGTCGAAACGCAAGGCCTCGTCGCGCTCGAAGCGAACGCCTGCGGGACGCCGGTCGTCGGGGCGAACGCCGGAGCGCTGTCGAACACCATCGTCGATGGCGAAACCGGCTATCACTTCGAGAGCGGCGACACCGAAGATGTTCGGGCATCGATTCGCCGTACGCTCACGGAACGCGAGAGGCTTCGAGAGTCTTGTCTCGCCCGTCGGGACGAAATCAGCGTCGAACGCGCGGTCGAGAAGTTAGAACGGGTGTACGACCGGGTGTGCTGAAAGCGCGGTCGCGTTTCGAACCGCGGTCTGCTAACTGACGGTCGGTCTCCGACGACGTGCCGTTCTTTTTCGCCGTCGTTTCTTCAGGATGAGAGTTCTCTACGGAACCGTACGTCAAAATATAATTTTTAGAAAAGATTAGATAAACATCACAATATACTGAAGCATTTATCGGGTTAGTATATATTGATTCACAGATCAAAGGTATAAATCCAAATAGAAGAGGGCTGCTACAGACGTTAGGAGTTGCGGGCCTGAGTACGGGCGGCGTGCTGTCTATGAGCGGTACTGGTGCTGCAGCAAGCGCTCCGCAGAACAAGATAGACAACATCTGGGATGCCATGGTCGACTTGGCATCTGATCTTCTTGGATCGGCCATCCCGTGGGATGCAGTCCAAGCGAGTGACCTATCGGAGAACGAAAAGCAACACCGACTCCGGTCGCTTTTGGACCCCCAGTATAAGGATCTCGTCATGAGCGATTCGGTTACGACCAGTTCCAGCGTTTACGTCCCCGGCGTGCTCCCGTTCGATGCCTGCTATTGGACCGACTACGGTGCCGACGGAAAGAAAATCTGCGTCGAGGGCTCACCCGGACACTACGGCAAACCCAGTTGCTATCAGAGTACGCCGAATCTCGGCTACGTGGACCTCACCGTGGACACCTTCGACCTGAAAATCGACCGGAGTTGGTCGCTTCGAAAGAGCTTCTCCTTCCGGCTGGGCCTCTCCGAGGACGGCTGCGTGTGGACCGGTCAAGAGGACCTCGACCTCTGCGCGGAAGTCCTCTGTATCGACGACCTGCTGTACCCCTACTCGCCGGTCGCCGCGCTCGCCGAAGCGGGTCTCAAAGCGGGTATCGAGGCCATTAGCAACTGGGCCGAGACGGACGATATGATCGATTGGCTGTTCTACGCGCTCGCCGTCATCGCCGGAATCGCAATAATCCTTCTCCTGTGGGAGATCGAAATTCCGCTCGCCATCGGTGCGTTCGCGCTCGCATAAGGTATAAGAACCGACCTCGCTTCTTTATTACACAGAAATATGAATGAACTAATCCTGATACTCGTCGCCCTCGCTGCCATCCTCGGAGCACTGTACCTCGTGAACTTTCTCGCGGGACCCCTCCTCGTCGGGAAACTGAACGACACGAAATCGCTTCCCGGTCGGCTCGCCAGCGAACTTCCCTCCGGCAGTCCTCCGACGGTCGTGCTCGGCGGCAACGCTCTCGGTTCGAACCTCTCCGGCGGTTCGGGACCTCCCGGATACCGACGACTGTTGCTCAGCGATACCGTCATCGACGAACACGAGGACGAACTCGGCACCGTCTCCGCACTTTCGGTTGCCCTCCTCGATACCTACGCCTACGACGTGCGGATATTCGCGAATCTACTTCGCATCGAACTGCTGTTCGGCATCATGGCGTTCGCCCTTCACGCCGCACAGACCGACCTGTTTCGTTCGCTCTCCGCTGCACTCGCCGTCGTTATCAGCATCATCGTCGGGGCGCTCGTCGTCTTCTACGGACTGTACCGACTCGTCGCATGGCGCGTCTACCGCGCCGACGAACGAGCGGCGACCTACGTCGGCGCGGAGAACATTATCACCTATCTCGAATCGAACAACGGGCGCACCGAGTCGCTCCTCTCCGCGGTCGTTCATCTCTCTCCGCCGACGAAGACACGAATCGAGCGCCTCGAACGCGTTCGGTGAGACGGACGGGCTACAGCTCGACCCGTTCCACGATGTGATCGCTCCCCTCGCGGACGTTCAAGGCGACGATTCGGATGTCGTCCTCCAGCCCGGAGCCGTGGAGTTTCGCCTTGAGCAGGTTATCGACCTGATACACGCCCGCCGCGTTCAGCATCTCGATTTCGACGAGAACCGGCACCGTATCTCCCTGTCGGAGGGTGACCTTCTTGATGGCTTGGCTTGAGACGGTGTTGATGCCCCGACCACCCTTCTCGTAGGGGATGCGCGATCGGCCGTGTTCCATGTCCAGCGCGTCCGACACTCGGATGACTCCCGCTTCCGTCGTCAGCGGGTCTTCCTCGGTGTGGTGACAGAGAATGGCGTGGAGAATCTCGCCCTTCATCCGAACCGTGTTCGCCGTGTCGTAGAAGTTCGGTAGCACGCGGTCGAGGACGTCCGCCGCGAGCGGAATCGAGTAGTAAGAGTGGTCGTCGCGGTGAACGATGTGACCGATGTCGTGGAGCGTCGCGGCGAAGGCGACGATGACGCTCTCGTCCGCTTCGTCCAGTCCTTCGTCGGCCGCGCCGTTGAACTCGACGCCGCCGCGTTTCAGCAGGTCGTAGAGGAGCAGCGCGCGGTTCCGAACGATTTCGATGTGCTTTCGCCCGTGGTCGTTGTATCCCTTTCTAGTCACCGCGTTGACGTTTTGCGCGTCGAGATACGCCTGAATCTCGTCGTCGTTCGCGATGAATTCGAGCACCTCGTTCAGCTTTTCGTCAGGGAAGGCGTGGTCCGCGTCCGGGTCGTACGCACGCCGTCCGTTCTCCGTTTGCGGTTCCGTTGCAACGTCGTCCATGTTCGATTTTCACGTTCTGGGGGGAAAAACTCTCGGGCGCGACGGGGTTTTACGGGTCGTTCGGACGGAAAATAGGTCGGGAAGCGACCCTGAGAAGAGCAAAAAGCCTATAGTTGGCAATGGGTAAGAAACTGGTAGAGGATGTTCGAAATGATACCACTATTCGGGCCGGTTCCCGGCGGGATGGAGCTCGCGGTGATTCTGCTCATCGCGGTTCTCCTGTTCGGTGCAAACAAGATTCCGAAGCTCGCCCGCTCCACCGGTGAGGCGATGGGAGAGTTCAAGAAAGGCCGCGAAGAAGTCGAACAAGAGCTGCAAGAGATGCAAAGCTCGGGTTCCAGTACCGCGACCGAGGTCGAAAGCGAACCGACCACGGCCACCGAAACCGAAACCGAGACCGAGACCCAGACTGAAACCCAAACCGAATCGGAATCGTAGTTGTTTTTCCCGCGAGCTATTACATATTATACAGGGCGTGTGGCCTAGCGGATAGGGCGAGAGGTTCCTAACCTCTCGACCGCGGGTTCGAATCCCGCCACGCCCGTCTTCTTCGCTTCGCTCAGTCGACGGGCGTGAGGAGTAAAAACGGGACAGGGATTCGAATCCTGTAAGGAACGCACAGCGACCGAAGGGAGCGAGCATTTCTTGCTCTGGGTCGAATCTCACCACGTCCGTCACTTCGTTCGCGGGAATTCCGAAAGACGCGATGCGTCTTTCAGCGTTCGTGAATCTCCGATTCACTCACTCCCGCCACGCCCGATTTTTACCACGTTTGCGTGAGGCTCCGTCACGACTGATAGTGCTCCCGTTCCGTTTGCTCTTCGTCGCAAGCATGATGAAAGATTTATGGTGTGTCAACAGACAGCAAAAACTGCGGTAGCTTCCGATGGAAGATGCCGCGACAACAGCCAAGTCAGGCATAACCGTTTTCGGCGCGGAGCGGCCACTGTTCTTCCCGCATCGCGTCGAGCGCGGTTCTCTCTCCCTCTTCAAACGAGTTGACATGAACTAGAATAATATCTATTCTGAGATTCGAAAACCACACGAGTACGAGCCATCAGATACAAATATGACAAATATCACATGTATATTAATTTTAACAAGTCTTTTTAATGGATTAGCGATTGTCGATACTCAATGGCTAGTGACGAGTCCGAAGCGCTCGGGAGTGGGGACCCCGGCGACGCTGGACCGGACGGGATCCGTCTCTCCGATGGACTCCCGTCCCGCGTGGCGGTCGGGTCATACTCGTGGGAGGATTTCATGGAGGAGTTCTTCTACGAGGACGGCACCCCTCCGACCAACTGGCGGGGAAAGCCGCATCCGTTTCCAGCCGAGGAGTTCCTCGGCTTCGACCCGGAGGAACCCCAATCGACGGAGCCGATACCGTACGCGGTCCCCTCCACGCTGATGACGTCGCCCGCGGTCACATTCTCGGAGAAGTGATAGTGCTCGCCGTTGGTCGGGTCGTTGATGTCGTGTCTGATGACGTCCGTCGGCCCGACGCCATCGCCCCACGGCTCGTACGTGTCATCGCCGACGTTGATGCGCATGTTGATGGGAGCGTTGCGCTTCGTGCCGTGGACCTCCCACTCGCCGGTCGTGTCGTTTTGGACCCAGTTCAGGTTGCCCCCGGAGGAAATTTCGGTTCCGAGAACGTCCACGCTCACCGAGGCGTTTCGTTGGGTACTGACGCTGTTGTCGTCGCTTTCGGCCGTCGAACCGCTCAGAATAACCGTCAGAGACGCGGTTTCGTTCGCGTCGTCCACTGCCACGATCCCACCATCGACGTGGGTCCGGAAAAAGTCGGCCCACGCCCGGTAGTAGTCGCTCTCGACGGTGAGCGTCGCGTTGACCGGCGGGGTACACCGCGGGGCGTCGAATGTCTCGCGGAACGCCTCGCTGTCGGCGCGGGACGCCGTGACGTTCTTCGTCGCGCGGAGTCGCTCGACGGGACCGCTGGCGGATCCGGTGACGTTCACCAACTGAAAGCTGAAGGTGCCGTTCCGGTACTGCATGTCCGGCGGCGAAATCATGACACTCCCGTTTTCGGTTCGTTTCCAGACGCCGCCCGCCTGATACGCGACGACCTCGCCGTCCGCGCCGTGGTACTCGATGGCACCGAATTCGATTCGCCTGCTACACGCCGGGTTCGACCCGTTCACGAGCGAGATGGTCATCGCCCCGTCGTTCGTGACTTCGACGTTCCCGTCCTGTCCGCCGAAATCGAGGATGTGCTCGTCGTTCGTTCCGAAGGCGACTTGGCTCAATCTGGCGTCCGCCTCCCGCATCGCGTGCTCCGCGTTCTGCACGCCGACCGTCCCCCGAATCTGATGAACGGCCGACGACCCGATGAGGAGGATCCCGACGACGGAAACCGTCACCAATCCGATCATCAAAACGACACCGATAAGCGGGGACTGCCCACGGCGATTTTTCGATTGTATGTCTGATTTCCGATGTGTCATCGTTCCGTTTTCCACTTCGAAACTGCATAAATCTATACCAAAAAGTCAGTAGAAACGAATGGTTGAGAATCGGACCGGACGCGCGAGATTCCCTCAGAAGTCGGCGATTCGCTCGTTGTGGTAGCGGAGAAACTCGCTTCCGACGGCGTGGCCCTCTCGAACGGTTAGGGTGTCCCCCACGGAATCGTCGTACGCGTGGTCCAGTTCGTGGGTTTTCGGGTCGATTCGGAGCAACCCGTAGTCAAAATCGCGGTGATGGTTGGGGCAGACGACGAGGAGGTTCTCCGGCATGTCCGGGCCGAAATGGGGGCCACCGAGCGGTTCGATGTGGTGCGCTTCCGCGTAGCCCTCGATTCGGCTTCGTCGGCGGCGCGTTCCACAGAGTTGACACTCGTAGTCGTAGCGCTCTTTGAGCCGTTCGACTACCTTCCGGTTCCTCGCAACCGTCTCGACGGTCCGTCGGACCCGGTTCGGGTCGTCGGTTCCCTCGGGGAGTTCGGCGGGGGCGTCCGGCCTCGCATCGGCGATACGGTCGAACTCGGCGGCGTCGATGTCCGAGAGGTCGAGCGACCCGATTCGGTAGCGCCCCGTGTCGTCCACGAACTCGATTTCGCCGCGGTCACGGAGTTGCTGGAGGATTTGCCGAATCTTCACCTCGGGATGGTCGTTCCCCGGAAATCGCGTTCGGAGGTGGTCGATGCTGTTCGCGTACATCTCGTCGAGGGTGAAGACGGAACTCCCGGTGTGCGTGCGATACCGTGCGAGCTCGACGCGAACGGCGTTCCGCCACGTGACCATGCCGCGGTGGACGGATCGGTAGTATATAGATCCTGTCACTCCTCGAACAATTGCGAAACGCGATGAACCGCGATTCCGTAGAACGGTCGTCGGGCGCAGTAGCCACTCGGCGGGTCGTCACAGATGAAAATCGTCGCGATTCGATACCGTCCAGGGGAAAGTCGCGCTCGCGTCGCCCACGCGATGCCCTCTCGTCCCCGCCGTTCCCCTTCGACAGGGGAGAACACGTAGCGATAGAGGAGCGTCCCCTCCTCGAAACAGTCGGCTTCGGTCGGTCCGAAGGTTCCCTCGACCCGTCGAACATCGAGTCGGTCGTTCACGTCCGGAGTGGGTCGCGTTCCGTCGTTATGTCACAGGAGTACAACAGTCGTGGCGGCCCGGTGGTCGCGGCTCGGGTGACTGTCGCGCTCGTCGCTCCGAGGGTCGTAAACGTCCCGAGCGTCGCCATCCGGCGAAGCAATTCACGTCTCGTCCCTTTCTTAGTCATTGGTATCACTCACCGTCTCCAGCTCGGACGGGATTCGGTCGGGACGTGCGTAGTCGTTGTGCTCCGGCGCACGACGCACCCGTCGGAAAAAATCGACCCCTGGGAAAAGCGGGTCTACGACGGCATGATGACCGCACGGCCCTCGATTTCGCCGTGTTCGAGTTTTTCCGCGACGGTGTTGATGTCGTCGAGGCCGTACCTCGTCGTGTGTAGCGTGACGTCGCCGCGTTCGACGAGTTTGACCAGTTCCTGTAGCTCCGTGTACTTGCCCCACCAGCGTTCCGCGGTAGGCGAACTCGCCGTCCACGAGCGACTGGGACGGTTCGTGGATGTGGCCGCCGTAGCCGACGACATGGTGGTCGCCGCCGGGGGCAACGATGTCCGGGGCGTAGCCAGTCGTCTCGTCCGCGCCCACGAAGTCGATGACTTGCTCGGCACCCGCTCCGTCGGTGATGTCCGGTGGTAGCTATGAAGATAGAATACGACCGGAACACCTGCACGGGGATGTTCCAGTGCACCGCGGAGTGGGAGAAATTCGTCGAAA
>NZ_MEIH01000268.1:0-2875 GCF_001723155.1 Haladaptatus sp. W1 | reverse complement strand
CATGTACACGAGCAGGACGCCGCGCGAGAACAGGCTCGTCCGGGGTAGTTCAAACGGGCGAAACTGTACGCGCCGAACGTCGAGACGACGACGGACATCCCGCGGTAATCACCGAAATGATGAGGCTGTTTTTGAAGTACGTGACGAACGGGAACGTCTCGGGGCTGAAGACGCTCTCGTAGTGTTTCAGCGTCAGGTCCTGTGGCACGAACGACGGCGGGAGCGAGTAGATAGCGCTCTCCGGCATGAAGCTCGTGACGACCATCCAGTAGAACGGAAGGAGCGAGACGAACAGCGTCAGCGCTATCGCCCCGTAGAACACGACCCGTTCCCACAGGCTGGTTTCGATGCGACTTCGTCCGAAGGCGTTACCGAAGCCCTCGGACACCGTAGCGAGTATCGTTTGTATCATGTGTTACCACTCCAGAATCCAGCTGACGTACACGAGCACGAACACCATCAGCGCGACGAAAAGCACCATCGCGATGGCGGCCGCCTGCCCGTGATTGTAGTTCGCGAACGCCGTCTGGTAGGCGTACAGCGACAGGGTGTTTACCTTCTTGGTCAGCAGCCAGATGTCGGCGAACTTGTTGAAGTTCCAAATCCAGCGAAGCAGGAAGACGGTGGCGAGGACGTACTTCAACTCGGCGAGTGTGATGTCCTTGAACCGGGCGATGTATCCCGCACCGTCTATCTTCGCCGCCTCGTACATGTCGCTCGGAATCGCTTGCAGTCGAGCGATTATCATCAGGAACGCAAACGGGAAGTAGCGCCACGCGTCGAATGCGATGACCGTCCAGAGCGCGGTTTTCGCGTTGTTCAGCAGGTCGATGTCCCCGCCGTAGATGCCGAGGACGTTACTGAGGAAGTACGGAACCATGCCGTACAGCGGGTCCAACAGCCACTGCCAGACGTAGGCCACCGCGATGAGCGGGGCGACGTACGGCAACAGCATGAGGCCGCGGACGAGGCGACGGCCGCGGAATTTCCGGTTGAACAGAATTGCGACGCCGAGTCCGCCGACGGTCGCGAGCAGGTCGCTGAGGAGCGTGAAGATGACCGTCGTTTTGAGCGCATCCCAGAACTCGCCGCTCGAAAGGAGGGTTCGGTAGTGTTCGAGACCGACCCACGTCGGGGAAGCGTCGGGTGACAGGGGGACGTTCGTAAAGCTCAGGTAAACGTTGTAGAGGACGGGGTACACGATGACTGCGGCGACCAGCAACAACGCCGGTGCGATGAGCAGATAGCCGAGAATGGCCTCCTTCTGCTCCACGGTATAATCGCCGTCCAGCGACAGCTTCGTACGATTTGCTAAACTCATGAGTAAAATTGGGTCATGGTCGGTTTCGAGCGAGATCGATTACTCCTTGATGGCGTCACGCATCTTCTTCGCCTGCTCTTTGGCGACGGTGTCGGCGCTCTCGCCGTCCGTCACGCGGGAGATAGCCTCGGCGACGAGGAACTTGTTCGTGATGTTGCCGAGTTCCGGGAACGCCTTGCCGTCGACGTAGCCGAAGCGCTCGATGTTCTCGAAGGCGGCAGACACGTCCTCCACTGTCGAACCCCACGCTTTCAGCGTCTCGTTGTCCTTGAACTCGTCGCTGCTCGCGGTTTTCTTGAGAACGGGGTTCATTCCGCCAGGGGCCATGTGGAGCCAGTCGACGTACTTCTTCGTCATCATGTACTCACACAGCGTCTTTCCGGATTCGAGCTGGCCGTCTGAGGTCGACTCGAAGAGGTTGAGACCGACGATTTGGCCGAACGAGCTCTTGCGCTTGTGTTCGACGTACGGGGCAAAGCCGGTGTCCTTCACCATCTTCTCGCCCTTGTCGACGAGGTCCCCCATGATGAACGTCGAGTACTGGATGAGGTGGGACTGTTCGTTGAGGAACGTGTTGTTCGCGGTCTTCCACGTGTCCTTGCCCGGCGGCGTGTATTTCGAGAGTTTGCCGTAGAAGTCGAGGGCCTCTATCATCTCTTTGCTGTCGAATACGATGTTGCCCTCCTTGTCGAACACGCGTGCGCCGTTCGAGCGGGCGAAGGGCGTGAAACACTGACGGGCGAACGCCGTCTTCTTCGTGCCGACGACGATACCATACTGGTTCTTATCGGGCTTGTGGAGCGTCTTTGCCGCCTTCAGCATGGCGTCCCACGTCGTCGGCTGTTTCAATCCGTTGTCCTCCAAGACACTCTTTCGGAACCACATCCCCTCGACCCACCCGTACATCGGAATCGCGTAGTGGCCGCCGTCGGGCGCTTTCGTGAGGTCAAGTGCGCCTTTGTAGAACTTGTCCTTACCGATAGAGCTGATGACGTCGTCGGCCGCTTTCGTCGAGAGAAGACCGCCGCTGCCGAGCTTTTGCATCGGCGAGAGGCCGAACTCCGCGACGGTCGGAAGCGTGTCGGATGCGCGGGCTGACGAAATCCGGGTCGGCAGGTCGTCTTCCTTGACCGCGTTCATCGTGACCTTCGCTTCGTGGTTCGATTCGAACGAGTCGAGGACGCCGTTGATGACCTTCTTGCGGTCGTTTTCCACGTTGCTCGTCCAGAAAGTGATGTCCTTGGATTCGCTGTCACTACCACTGCCGCCGAGACTGCCGAGACAACCGGCGAGCGCCGTTACGCCAGCCGCCCCGCCGAGTGATTTTAGCACCGTACGCCGCGTTTTTTCCCCGTGTTGTAGTCGCCTGTCATAGGTATTCTTTCCTACTTCAACCATGAAGAATAAGACATATATAAATCTTGCCCATAGATTTGATACAGGAGTGAATATGAGAATTCGCATGGTCGGTACGAGGCACAATTCAGAAATTTCGGTTAGAAGATTCAACTTGATAGGATGGCAAGCAATACACAGATGGACATCGACGAACTT
>NZ_MEIH01000267.1:0-2605 GCF_001723155.1 Haladaptatus sp. W1 | reverse complement strand
TTGTTACTCGGATAATAACACACACATACACACACTTTCATACACTACAATGTAGTATTGGTCAATTGTGATGGGAAACGAGGACACATCGGATCACGAGGACGACATCGAGGAGGAAGGAATAGTGCGGATACGATGCGATTGGGCTACCAAAGCCCCGGAGTACCGCAGTCGCCGAAGCGGTTGCAGCAGCAGAGAACAGTGAAGTGAACGAGATGGAACCCCTCTACACGTACATCGACCCTGACGCGTTGGACGCGCTCGTCTCCCCGAAGACAGTGAGCCGATGCGAGACGATGGATTCCGTTTCCTTCTCGTACGACGGGTACGACGTGACCGTCCTGCGCAGCGGTGAGGTCAGTGTCCGGAAGAACGACTCCGAATGAGCCAGGCGACAACCGACGAAGACCCTTCGAATCGTCGTCCCGTCGTCAGGCGGGACGACGTGAGTCAACGGAGAAAGTGATTCATGGACCTAACCACCCATCACGTTGAGGAACGAGTACCGAGGACATCACACGAATCACGGATACCCTCCACGAATCGGGGGTCACCGTCGAGAGTTCGGAAATAATGCGCCAGCGTCGCATGCAACCGTTCGACCACTTCCACTTCAGCGAATCGAAGGAGTAACTCGACTCGTGGAACGAGGACCGACTATCACGGAACGCCGAGATTGTCGTGGCGTTCGCGGAGGTAGTACAGCGCGAAGGGGACGCTCAGGACGAATCCGGCGATGACCGCGGACGAGATATCGCTCGTCAACAGCCAGACGACGACCGCGGCGGCCAGTCCGAGGAGGCCGGTGAGCGCGTAGTTTCCGCTCGGCGGTTCCCAGCCCTGTTCGGCGCGGTGTATCGCCTGCGTGTCCTGAAACACCGCGAACGGAAACACGGCGATGAGGACGGCGAAGGGGATGCCGACCGCGACCAGCGAGACGAGAGCGGCGTGGACGATGGGCGAGTCGTACGTCGAGGGGAGGATGTTCGGTTCCAGCGAGATGGCGAACGCGACCCACGCGACCGTCACGACCCAGAAGACGAACACCACCGGCACCGCCGCAATCCAGTACCACCAGCGCGACTGTACCCGGTCGCCGGAGAGTTTTGGGCGTTGCATCTGTTCGTCACTTGGGACGGGAGGATAAAACGAATGTCGTCTCTCAAACGTCCCGGCCCGGAGAAAGAATCGTCGGAGTCGTCGAGGGTTGTCTGTTAGGTCGGGAGTCTCGTCAGGCGGAGAGTCCGTCGAGTAGAGGGTGGTCTCGTCCGGTTCGGCGGCCGTTACAGCGCTTCCTTGTACGCCTCCAGCGTCTGCTCGATGTCCTCCTCGGTGTGAGCGTAGCTGATGAACTGCGATTCGAACTGATTGGCCGTGAGGAAGACCCCTTGGTCGAGCATCGCGGGCCAGAACAGCCGCTCCCAGCGTTCGGTTTCGGCGCGGTTCACGTCGCCCTTGTCCTTCGGACAGTACTCGAAGCGAGGACAGTCGGGGTCCTGACTACATCCGACCGCACACTGGCCCTCCAAGTCGCGGGGGCCGTCGCGCGTGAAGATGACTTTGAACATGCTGTCCGTGCCGACGACGGTGTACTCCGGCGCGCGGTCTTCGAGGATGTCGGTCAGTCCCGCGCGGAGTTCGTCGCCGAGCGACCGAACGTGGTCATACACGTCGTTTTTGGCGGCGTAGCGGAGCGTTTCCAGTCCGGCGGTCAGCGAGAGCGGATGGCCGGAGTAGGTGCCCGCCTGAAACACGTCGCCGGTCGGCGCGAACTGCTCGATGATGTCCGCGCGGCCGCCGATGGCACCGACCGGGAACCCGCCGCCGATGACCTTGGCGAGCGTCGTCAGGTCGGGCGTGATGCCGAACTTGCCCTGTGCACACTGCAACCCGCCGATGCGGAACCCGGTCATCACCTCGTCGAAGATGAGCAGGGAGCCGTGGTCCTCCGTCAGGTCGCGGAGGGTCTCCAGATACCCATCGACCGGCGGCACGCTGGCGCAGTTGCCCAGAATCGGCTCGGTGAGGACGCAGGCGATTTCGTCGCCGCGCTCCTCGAAGAGTTCGCGGGCCGCGTCGGCGTCGTTGAACGGGAGCGTGATGGTCTCCTCGGCGAACGCGGGCGGAATCCCGTTCGAACTCGGCTCCGAAGCCATCCCGGCGGTTCCCTGCACGAGCGTCGATTCCTGCGCGCCGTGATAGCCGCCCTGCATGACGACGATTTTGTCGCGTCCGGTGTAGCCGCGGGCGAGGCGCACGGCGGAAGAGGTCGCCTCCGTCCCGCTGTTGACGAACCGAATCATCTCGACGCTCGGGACGTGGCGGGTGACGAATTCGGCGAGTTCCACCTCGACTTCCGTCGGCGCGCCGTACATCGGTCCGTCGGCGAGTTGGGATTGGACGGCCGACTGCACCGGTTGTGGCAGGTCGTGGCCCAACAGAAGCGGCCCGTAGCCCATCACGTAGTCGATGTACTTGTTCCCGTCCGCGTCGATGACGTGTGCGCCGTCGCCGCGTTCGACGAAGAAGGGATACGGTCGGACGGCCCGAACGGGCGAGTTGACGCCGCCCGGCGTCACGGACAGCGCGCGGTCGTACAGGTTTC
>NZ_MEIH01000266.1:0-3462 GCF_001723155.1 Haladaptatus sp. W1 | reverse complement strand
TTTTAGCACCGTACGCCGCGTTTTTTCCCCGTGTTTGTAGTCGCCTGTCATAGGTATTCTTTCCTACTCAACCATGAAGAATAAGACATATATAAATCTTGCCCATAGATTTGATACAGGAGTGAATATGAGAATTCGCATGGTCGGTACGAGGCACAATTCAGAAATTCGGTTAGAAGATTCAACTTGATAGGATGGCAAGCAATACACAGATGGACATCGACGAACTTCGCGACGGACTCCGAGAGGCCGGACTTTCGACGTATCAAATCGATGCGTACGTTACCCTCCTCTCCCTCGGGAGCGCGTCCGCGACGTCTCTCGCTGAACAGGCGGATGTTCCGCGGTCACGGATTTACGACGTACTTCGGGACTTGGAGGAGGACGGCTACGTGGAGACATACAAACAGGACGCGCTGCGTGCGCGGGCCAGCGAGCCGACGGACGTACTCCAGAACCTCCAATCGCGGGCGGAAACCCTCACGAACACGGCCACCGAGATTCGAAAGCGGTGGCAGCAGGCTGGCGTAGGCGGCCATCGAATCAGCGTCCTCAAGCGGGTCGAGACGGTCATCGAACGGGCCGAGGAAGCGATACGAAACGCCACCAATCAGGTGCAACTGTCGGTGACGCCCGAACAGTATGAGGAACTCGCCCCCGCCCTCGAAACTTGCTACGAGAACGATGTCTTCGTCTCCGTGTCGCTCAACACGAGCCACGAACAACCGACGGATCTCCCGACCGACGAGGAGTTAGACGGCGTCGTCACGGAAGCGCGTCACCGCCACCTTCCCGCGCCGTTCCTCGCCCTCGTGGACCGGAAAATAACCTGCTTTGCACCGCACACCGACCCGATGGAGCGGTACGGTGCGGTGTTCGAAGACGAGACGCTCTCGTACGTCTTTCACTGGTATTTCGAGGCCGCACTTTGGGAATCGTGGCCCATCGTCCACACGAACCACAGCGAGACGCTTCCCGCCGAGTACGTGAACATCCGGCGCTGTATTCGAGACATCGCGCCGCTCCTCAAGGAGGGTGCGACCATCACCGCGACGGCTAGAGGCCGGGAGAGAGGGAAACGAAACGTCGTAGCGCTCACCGGGGAAATCACGGACGTACTGTACGCCAACGGTGACCTCCGGGACGCGACACAGACACCCTCGCTCTCCTCGCTTGCGGGACAGGCGACCATCGTCATCGAGACGGACGAGGGCGAATACGGTATCGGTGGCTGGGGTGCCGTGCTCGAAGACATGGAGGCTGACAGGATCATCATCGAAACAGTGAGTTACCCCGATGACGAGGAGGACACCTGATGCTTCCCGACGACTGTGCACTCGCCATGGATTCTGGCCGACAGGTGATCGTCGATTCGGTGGGGAACGTCACCTCCGAAACGCCCGAAACCGGGGTGTACGAGTCCGACCATCGGTACCTCTCCAGCCTTGAAATGGAGGTCGGAGACGGCGACGGGTGGACCGTCTTCGGTCGCGAGTCCCGTGACCGCGGCGTGACGACGACACTCGCCAGTGCGACCGTCGGAACCGGCCGTGGCGAGCAGCGATCGTGGACGCTCGGCAAACGCCTCGAACTGACGGCGACGGGTGTCACCGCCACGGTTCGACTCACGAACAACACCCAAACCGCGCGGGAAACCGAAATCATGTTCGACCTCACACCGGATTTCGGCCACGTCTTCGAAATTCCGGCGTTCTTCTCGCCACGGGAACACCAAAACAGACCGATAACCGTGGAAGAACGCTCGTCCGGATGCACGTTCGTAGGGACCCTCGCGGACGGGACGGAACGGCGGGTCGAGGTCGGGTCGGAGTCCGCCCTCGATGCCACCGTTGACAACGAGTCGGCGACGTTTTCGACCGCCGTGACGGTTCTCCCCGCATCGACGCACTCGGTCGAACTCGACATCGACCTCCCGGCCGGACGGCGGACACGCCCGAAATCGAGTCTGACGTCGATTGTCCGCAGTACGGACAACTCATAGAACGCGCCGCGGGAACGCTCGGCGCGCTGATGCTCCCGTGCGGCGTCCCGGCGGCGGGCGCACCGCGATTCCTCGCGCCGTTCGGCAGGGACTCGCTGGTCGTGAGTTATCAACTCCTGCCGTTCGATTCGGCCGTTGCGGAGCGAACGCTCCGGTTTTTGGCCGCGGAGCAAGGGACAGAAACCGACGATGCGACGCTCGAAGCGCCCGGCCGTATCATGCACGAGAAACGACACGGCGACCTTCCCGCCATCGGCGAAAGCGTTCGAACGCCCTACTACGGAACGATCGATGCGACGCCGCTGTTCGCCGCGCTATTTTCGGACACGATGGCGGAAACCGACGACGAATCGCTGTTCCATTCGGTGTACCCCCACGCCAAGGCGGCCGTCGAGTGGACGCTCGACGAACTGGACGAGGAAGGCCTTCTCTTCTACGAACCGCACGACCGCCCACTCGGGCTTTCCCATCTCGGATGGAAGGACAGCGCCAGGGCACTTTTACACCCGGACGGAACGCCTGCACAGGGGGCAATCGCTCTCGCCGAGGTACAGGGCTACGTGTTCCGCGCACTGACGCGGTTCGCGCCGCTCGCCGAGCGTGCCGACGATTCGCCGCTCGCGGCGGCGTGCGACGACGCCGCGAAAACGCTCGTCGAGACGTTCGAGGAACATTTGTGGCTTCCCGAGGAGGGGTGTTACGCGCTGGGCATCGACGACCGAGGCGTCATTCCGAGCGTGGCGTCGAATCAGGGTCACGCGATTTGGGGCGGGTTAGGAAGCGACGAGCGAGTCGCGCAGGTCGCGGAACGACTGACGAGCGACGACATGCTCACGTCGGCGGGCCTTCGAACGTTCGCGGCATCCCACGATTCGTTCGACCCGCTCTCGTACCATCGTGGGAGTGTCTGGCCGCACGATACGAGTATCGCCGCGATGGGGTTCGCGGAGCGGGGGTACCACGAAGCCGCCGAATCGCTCGCCGTGTCAGGGCTGACGGCACTGTCCGACACAGTTCGGGCGGACTTCCCGGACCGCTTCGGCTTCCCGGAACTCATGGTCGGCTTCGACAGGGACCTGTCGGTGGGGACGGTTCGCCACCCGGACGCGTGTATTCCGGCGGCGTGGAGCGCCGGGAGTGTGTTCGGCTTTCTGCAGAGCGTACGGAATTGGACCGGGGTACGGCAGACACGATAGCTGAATTGGTCCGGTAGTCACGCCGAGCGACGAACGACGACGAGGAGTATCGCCGCGATGCAGGTCACCCCGGCCAACAGCTCCCATCCGGTTCCGTAGCCCGACCGTTCGACCAGTATGCCGAAGACCGGCGGGGCGACGAGTCCGCCGACGTTGATGGCGGTCTGTCCGCCTGCCGTTGCGGCCCCGATATCGTCGTCATCGACGAGGTTGCTCAGACAGGATTTCATTTGTTGATCACACGAGTGCAGTCCTTGCTCGTGA
>NZ_MEIH01000265.1:0-17252 GCF_001723155.1 Haladaptatus sp. W1 | reverse complement strand
GCGTGCGAGCGCGAACGACGTGCTCGTGACGCCGGACGGAAAGCCCATCGACGCGCTCCCGGATGGTGCCGTCGTCGGCACGTCCAGCCTTCGACGGAAGGCCCAACTGCTGAACTTCCGCCCCGACCTCACCGTCGAACCGCTCCGCGGCAACGTCGATACGCGAATCGAGAAACTGCTTGCCCCGGTCCTTCAGGCCGAACACGAGGAGCGAACCGAGGAGGAAAAGGAACGAAAGGGCCACGTCGGGAAGAAAGACAGCTACGAGTTCCCGTACGACAAGACCATCGACGAGTGGTTCAACGACCTCTCGGAGGTCGAACGTCGCGCGCTCGAACGCGACATCGAAACCGAATACGACGGCATCGTCCTCGCCGAGGCAGGCCTCCAACGGAGCGGCCTCGCCCATCACGTCGAGTACGACCAACTGCCGCCCAAGCAGTTCGTCCCCGCGCCGGGACAGGGCGCGCTGGCGGTCATGACGTTGGACGGCGAACTCGCACAGGACCTGCACACGGTCCTCGACCACCCGCGAACGCGGGTCGAAACGACCGTCGAGCGGACGATTCTCCGCGAACTGAACGGCGGCTGTATCGCCCCCATCGGCGTTCACAGCATCATTCAGGGCGAAAACGTCCACGTCGAGGCGCAGGTGTTCAGTCAGGACGGCTCCGAGGTCATCTCGATAAAGCGCGACGTGCCGGTCGAAACGCACGTCACCGGCGCGAAGAAGGTGGCAGAAGAACTCGCGGACCGCGGTGCCCGCGACCTCATCGCGGCGGCGCGCGAGGGGAGCGAATGAAGGTCGCCGTCTTCCGCCCGGACGACGAACGCCTCGACGAGGCGGTGGACCTACTCGAATCGCTCGGTGCCGACCCCGTTCCCGACCCGATGCTCGCGGTCCGCCCGACCGACGACGCACCCCGAGACGCCGAGTTCGTCGTCCTGACGAGCAAGACCGGCGTCGAACTCGCACACGAGGCCGGATGGAGTCCGGGCGATGCGACCGTCTGTGCCATCGGCGAGCGCACCGCCGCGACGCTCCGCGAGTACGGCTACGACGTGGATATCGTCCCCGATGAGTTCTCCTCACGAGGTCTCGTTACAACCCTCGCCGACCGCGTGGACGGAAAATCGGTCGAAGTCGCACGGAGCGACCACGGGAGCGAGGTGCTGACCGACGGTCTCGCGGACGCCGGTGCGGACGTTCACGAAACGGTGCTGTACGAACTCGTCCGCCCCGAGGGGTCGGGTCGCTCGGCGGAACTCGCCGCGGACGGCGACCTCGACGGCGCGCTGTTCACGTCCTCGCTCACCGTGCACCACTTCCTCGACGCCGCCGAGGAACGCGGAATCCGAGCGAAAGCCGTGGACGGTCTCGAAGACGCGACCGTCGGTGCCATCGGCGACCCGACGCACGATACCGCCAGCGAACTGGACATCCGCGTCGATGTTGTGCCGGAAACGGCCTCCTTCGACCGATTGGCGCGCGAAGCGGTCGAACGCATTACCGACGGTGGCGACGAGGCTGAAGTTTAAACCGGAAGCCGTGACAAGGACCTATCTATGAGCGGCCCAGTTCCGGAATTGAGCGCGCGTGCGGCGGCCTGTGCGGACCGATTACGCGACGCGGACGACGTACTGCTCGCCTCGCACATCGACGCCGACGGGCTGACGAGCGCGGCCATCGCATCCTCCGCCCTCGAACGCGCGGGACTCCCGTTCGAAACGGTGTTCTGCAAACAGCTCGACGACGAGGCGCTCGCGGCAATCGCGGCGACCGACCACGAGACCGTCCTCTTCACCGACTTCGGCAGCGGGCAACTCGACATCATCGCGGACCACGAGTCGGCGGGCGACTTCGAACCCGTCATCGCGGACCACCACCAACCGGCGGACGCGGACACGGAGTTCCATCTCAATCCGCTCCTGTTCGGTCTCGACGGCTCGTCCGAACTTTCGGGTGCTGGCGCGAGTTACGTTCTCGCCCGAGCGCTCGAACCCGAAGCGGGAGACAACCGTGACCTCGCGGCGCTCGCCGTCGTCGGCGCTGTCGGCGACATGCAGATTTCGGACGGCGAACTCGTCGGCGCGAACACGGGTATCGTGGAGGAGGGAATCGACGCGGGCGTCGTCGAAACCGGCACCGACCTCGCGCTGTACGGCAAGCAGACGCGTCCGCTACCGAAACTGCTGGAGTACGCGACGGACGTGTACATCCCCGGCATCTCGAACGACCAGAACGGCGTCCTCCGGTTCCTCGATGGCGTCGGCATCGACCTCAAGGAGGACGGCGACTGGCGGCGCTGGGTCGATTTGACGGCCGACGAGCGCCAGACCGTCGCCAGCGCGCTCGTCCAGCGCGCGATGCGGAAGGGCGTCTCGGCGAGCAAAATCGAGGGACTGGTCGGTACCACCTACACGCTCGCCGCGGAACCCGAGGGAACCGAACTCCGCGACGTGAGCGAGTTTTCCACTTTGCTCAACGCGACGGCGCGCTACGACCGGGCGGACGTCGGTCTCGCGGTCTGTCTCGGCGACCGCGAGGCCGCCTTGGAGCGGGCGCGGACGCTCCTGAAGAATCACCGACGAAACCTCTCGGAGGCCATCAGTTGGGTCCAATCGGAGGGCGTCACGAAGGAGGAAAACGTCCAGTGGTTCCACGCGGAAGACCGGGTGCGCGAAACCATCGTCGGCATCGTGGCGGGCATGGCGGTGGGTGCGAACGGCATCGACCGAAACGTCCCCATTCTCGCGTTCGCGGAGAAGAACGACGAGGAGGTCAAAGTCTCCGCACGCGGAACGCCTGCCCTCACCCGGAAGGGTTTGGACCTCTCAGTCGTGATGAAAACGGCCTCTCAAGCCGTCGGCGGCGACGGCGGCGGCCACAACGTCGCGGCGGGTGCGACGGTTCCGAAAGGGAAAGAAAAAGAATTCATCGAACACGCCGACGAACTGGTCGGCGAGCAACTCGGCTAGATTTTCGAACGCGATATCGGTGTTCAGTATTTCGCTGCCAGTTCCTCGAATCGTTCGAGGTCGTGGCCGTGAAGCACGTCCGCGTCGTGGACCCGTTCGAGTTCCTTCAGCGTGTACAGGCTGTCGCGCCACGCGCGTTCGCTCCAGAGGAGGCCGGGACCGAGCGGAACTTCGTCGGCGTAGTTCGCATCGACGTAGGCTTCGTCGCCCGCGATGAGCAGCGTCCCCTCGTCCGTCTCGATTCGCGCGCCGAGCACGCCGGGAGTGTGTCCCGGTAAGTGGAGGAGTTCGACCCCGTCGGCCACGGTGTGCGTATCGCGGTGGACGATTTCCCAGTTCAGGTCGCGGTCGAAATCCGAGGCGAGGTAGGCTATCGACCCGTCGTCGGTTTTCGCGGAGTAGTAGGCGAACTTCAGTTCCTCCTCGTGCACGTAGACGGGGACGTCGCGGCCCTCGAACGCCCCGAGTTGTCCGGCGTGGTCGAGGTGGAGGTGGCTCATCACGACTGCATCGATGTCGTCGAGTTCGTATCCGGAATCCGCGAGGTCTCCTTCGAGGGCGTGTTCCTCGGCGTCGTAGGCTTCGAACGCGCCGTACAGCGGGTCGGGCCAGTACTCCGCGGCGTTTTCGGGACAGCCGGTGTCCCAGAGGAACGTTCCGGCATCCGTCTCGACGACGGCGTTCCAGACCACGAAGTCGATGCGTTCGTGGTCGGGGTTCGGGTTCTCTGCGCTCGCCATCGAATAGCCGTCGATGACGTAGGCGGTGTCGGCGCGAACGCGACCGCGGTCGATGAGCGTGACTTCCGGCATACCATGACCGTTGTTCCGTATGACATAATCTCTCTCGGTTTGGAGACTGTGACACTCGAATCGCCCGCATTTTTACTTCCTCCTCCCCACGTTCCAGTCATGGCCGAATTCGATGCCGAGAAGTTCGAGGACAAGTACGTCCATTACTTCAACGAACTTCAGCGCGGGTACAAGAACGCTTTCAGCTACATGAACGAGCGGTACGATTCCAAACTCATCCACGCCATCGACCAGGAGGTGCTCAACGAGAGCGAGCCGTTCTACGAGGGTAACGGCGAGTTCCGCATCGAACTCCCCGAGAACCCGACCGACCGCGTGCGGAGCGTCGTCGTGGAGGACGAGAAACTCGAAGAGACGCTTTCGGTGTACGTCGAGCGGTTGGAGTACGAACTGGCACGTGTGTTCGGATTCGACCCGACCGACCCGGACGAAAACTGACGACGCTTGCGGTTTTCTACCTCATTGAAATCGCCGAAAAGTCACGACTCATCGGCGATTCGTGCCGGATTTCGACCGTGAGACAGTGGAAAGGCCTAAGGATGCTGGCACCATACTCCGACACATGAGTACCGAGACTCAGGAAGACGGAGACGACCTCGAAGAACGGGTCAGCAACTTCCTGCGCCGTAACTTCCCGCAGATTCAGATGCACGGCGGGAGTGCTGCAATCCAGCAGATCGACCGCGAAACCGGTGAAGTCACCATCATGCTGGGCGGTGCGTGCAGTGGTTGTGGCATCTCCCCGATGACGATTCAGGCCATCAAGAGCCGTATGGTGAAAGAGATTCCCGAAATCAACAAAGTCATCGCGGAAACCGGTATGGGCGGCGATGGCGGCATGGGCGGCGGCATGAGTCCGTCCTTCCCCGGCGAATCGAGCGGCGACGACGAGGACGACGAAGGTCCGCAGGCTCCCTTCTAGTCCCGGTATTTTTACCTTTCGGCCGATTCCAGGCGCTGAATCACGATATTTATCCCACCGGACGGTGTAGCAGGCGACAGTATGACGAACGACGACGCCGCGGCGCAAAACGTCGTATTCGTTGTGATGGACACGGTGCGTAAGGACCACCTCTCCGTCTACGGATACGATCGCCCGACGACGCCGGGCCTCGAACGGTTCGCAGAGGAAGCGACCGTCTTCGAGCAAGCGGTTTCTCCCGCTCCTTGGACCTTACCGGTGCATGCTTCCCTGTTCACTGGAATGTATCCCAGCGAACACGGCGCGAGCCAAGAAAATCCCTATCTTGAGGGGGCGACGACGCTTGCACAGACCCTCTCCGCCGCTGGATACGACACGGCGTGTTACTCCTCTAACGCGTGGATTACGCCGTACACGCACCTGACGGACGGCTTCGACGACCAAGACAACTTCTTCGAAGTGATGCCGGGGGACTTCCTCTCAGGCCCGATGGCGAAGGCGTGGAAGACGATGAACGACAACGAGTCGCTTCGGAAGGTCGCCGACAAACTCGTCAGCCTCGGCAACGTGGCTCACGAGTATCTCGCCAGCGGCGACGGTGCGGACTCGAAGACGCCGCAGGTCATCGACCAAACCATCGAGTTCATCGACGACTCGGACGGCCCGTACTTCTCGTTCATCAACCTGATGGACGCCCACCTGCCGTACCATCCGCCCAAGGAGTACCGTGAGGAGTTCGCGCCCAACGTCGATTCGACGAAGGTGTGCCAGAACTCGAAGGAGTACAACTGCGGCGCGCGTGACATCAGCGACAAGGAATGGGGCGCGATTCAGGGCCTCTACGACGCCGAAATCCGCCACATCGACGACCAACTCCAGCGTCTCTTCTCGTGGCTCAAGGAGAACGACGAGTGGGACGACACGATGGTCGTCGTCTGTGCGGACCACGGCGAACTGCACGGCGAACACGACCTGTACGGCCACGAATTCTGCATCTACGACCCGCTCGTCAACGTCCCGCTGATGGTCAAGCATCCCGAGATGGACCCCGGCGTGAGCGACGAACAGGTCGAACTCATCGACCTGTACCACACCGTCCTCGACCACACGGGCGTCTCCGGATCGAACTCGACCCGACCGCTCGACGAGGCGCGGTCGCTTCTCAACGCGGACTACCGCGCGTTCGCCGAGGACGTGCCGGGCGACGGCGAGTGTGCGTTCGTGGAGTACTACCGTCCGGTGGTCGAACTGAAACAACTGGAGGAGAAGGCGAAGCGCGCGAACATCACGCTGGACGAAAACTCGCGCTTCTACTCGCGGATGCGGGCCGCGCGGCGGCCGGACGCCAAATACATCCGCAACGAGCGCATCGAGGACGAGTTCTACAAACTGGACGACGACCCCGGCGAGTTGAACGACGTAACGGGCGAGGGAACCGAGGAAGAGGTCGAACTCGAAGCCGCCCTCTCCGCGTTCGAGGAGACGGTCGGCGGCGAGTGGAAGGAGGTCTCCGACGACGACGTGCTCGGCGACATGAGCGACGACGCCAAGGACCGACTCCAAGACCTCGGTTACATCGACTAACGTGACGGACGAGTCGGCTCCGGACGGCGGGAAGGCGCTGTCCGCAGGACTGTCGGAGCGATTGGGGACCGGCAAGCTACTGCTGGGGTTCGTCGTCGCGGTCATCCTCATCTACCTGCTCGTCGTCGCCTCCGGGTGGCGGCGGGTACTCGACACCTTGGAGGGCGCGGACTACACGTGGGTCTGGGTGGCGTGCCTTTCGACGTTTCTCGGCCTCGCCGCGTGGGGAAAGGCGTGGCAAATCGTCCTCGCGGTGCTCGATATCCAAGTCGAGTTTCGACGCCTCGTCGTCACCTACCTCGCGGCGACGTTCGCCAACTACGTCACCCCGTTAGGGCAGGCTGGCGGCGAACCGTTCATCGCCTACATCCTCTCGCGGGACACGGAGGCGAGTTACGAGGATAGCCTCGCCAGCGTCGTGACGGCGGACCTGCTCAACCTCCTGCCGTTCTTCAACTTCGCGGCGCTCGGCCTGAGCTACCTGCTCATCCGCGCGTCGCTCCCCGACAATGCGAAGACGCTCGCGCAGGGACTCGTGGTGCTGGCGTTCGGCGTCCCGGCGATTGCATACGTCGGATGGCGGTATCGACAGCGCGTCGAGGACCTCGTGATTCGACTTGCGGCACCGATTGCGACTCGCACGTCTCGCATCACCGTCGAGGGGATTCGAAAACGCATCGACCGCTTCTACAATTCCCTCGAACGAATCGCGAACGAGCCGCGCGAACTGCTGTTCGCGCTCGTCTTCTCGTACACCGGTTGGATTTTCTTCGCTCTGCCGCTGTACTTCGCGGGGCGGGCGCTCGGCCTGCCGCTCCCGCTGGTGCTCGTGCTCTTCATCGTTCCGGCGAGCACGTTGGCCGGACTGACGCCGACGCCGGGCGGACTGGCGGGCGGGACGAGATTCGGAGCTACGTCGATGGCCTCTCCGAGAACGCCGACGAGGTGAGCGACACGCTCGAAGACACCCAGTTCGGAACGTTCGACGTGCTGTCTGCCATCCTCAACTTCAACTACTCGTGGAAGATATTTCTCGCGCGGAAGATTCGCAACGAACACGCGGACGCCCTCACCGACGAGGTGGACGAGGCGTTTGACGACATCATCGAATCGCTGACCTTCTTCGGCCCGTCGCGCGAACATTTCAAAACGCTCTACTTCCAGTGGGAACTTGTCAACCTCTCGCGGGCCATGCTGTACACGGCGGTCCCAGCGCTCGTCGTCACCATCTCGATGATAATCTACTTCGACGCGAAGGCGATTCCGGGGTCCACGTTCGGCATCAGCAACGACGTGCTGACCGTGAGTTTGGCTTCGACGATTGCAATCGTCCCGTTCATCATCCTGCTGGCGTACATCCTGCGGATTGCGACGGTGGCGAAGCGCACGCTTTCAATCGGGCCGTTCATTCTGCGGGAGACGAAGCGGAGCGACGAGTTGGACTGAGAAGAGCGAGCGAAGTCGGCAACTCTCCCGACATTCGTCAGCGGTGGTGTGCTGGATACCGAACGTAGGTCGAACAGTGGGCGCTTCCGTTTAGAAGACGACTATTTGGACGAGAAATAGCGCAATTAATACGAGAGCGAGAATTGCCATTCCATACGCTAATAGCCCGTACTCCGTCGGCTTTCGCTCGTATTTCTCGGGATTGTACAATCGAAGGAGTCCGGTTCCCAAGATGGAGAGGCCAACGCCGAGTTGTGTGATGATTGCGATAGGAGACTCAAAGAGGAAAGCGGCCTGCGCCAGCAATACTATTCCACTATATACGAAACAGAGGGTTACGAACCGAACAGGTTTCATCTATCTCGTAGATAACAGCGAATATTCATATGGTCACCGGTGACTACTGACCACGAATCCAGTAGTCCGTGAAGTAGAATACTAAATACGCCTCCTCTATTCGTCAATACTGGTAAAAGCCGACCCCCACCGAATATTTCGGCAGAACGAGAAAAACCGCAGTCCAGCCGCCTCAGTCCAAGAACCCGAGTCCCGTATCCTTCTCGTCTCGCTCTTCTTCGAGATGCTCGCGGAACGCCTCCAACGAAACATCCTTCTCTTCACGCTCCAGACGGTCGCGGACCGAAATCGTGCCCGCTTCCTCTTCGTCACCACCAACCACAATCATATAGGGAACGCGGTCGTCGTGGGCCTGCTGGATTTTACGGCCGACGGTCCACGAGCGGTCCTCGACTTCGACGCGGAAGTCGTCGAGTTCGTTGGCGACGCGGTGGGCGTAGCCGAGGTTGTCGTCGCTGACGGGGAGGACGCGGACCTGCTCGGGCGAGAGCCAGAGCGGGAACTTGCCGTCGAAGTGCTCGATGAGCACCATGAAGAAGCGCTCGTAGCTACCGTACAGCGCGCGGTGGATCATGACCGGGCGCTCCTCCTCGTTTTCCTCGGTGACGTACGTCAGGTCGAAGCGCTCGGGCATGTTGAAGTCGAGTTGGACCGTCGGGCCGTCCCAGACGCGCCCGAGGGCGTCCTCGAAGCCGAAGTCGATTTTGGGGCCGTAGAACGCGCCGTCGCCCGCCTCGATGTCGTAGTCGATGCCGGTGGATTCGAGGACGGAGCGGAGTTGTTCCTCGGCGTGCTCCCATAACTCGTCGCTGCCGACGGACTTCTCGGGGCGGGTGGCGAGCGCGACTTCCACGTCCAAGTCGAACGTCTCGATGACCTCGAAGATGAGGTCCATGACCTGCCGAATCTCGCGCTCGATTTGGTCGGGGCGGACGAACAGGTGGCCGTCGTCGATGGTGAACGACCAGACGCGCGATAGACCGGAGAGTTCGCCGCGCTGTTCCTTGCGATACACCTTGCCGTTCTCGAAGTAGCGAATCGGCAGGTCGCGGTAACTCCAACTGTGCTGGTCGAAGATGGTCGCGTGGCCGGGACAGTTCATCGGCTTGAGGCCGTACTCCTCGTCGTTCACGTCGAGGAGGAACATGTCGTCCACGTAGTTGTCGTAGTGCCCCGACTTCTTCCAGAGTTCCGTGCGGAACAGGTGGGGCGTCTCCACTTCGTCGTAGCCCGCGCCGCGGTTGAGTTCGCCCGCGTAATCGGACAGTTCGCGGAGAATCGTCTTTCCGTGGGGGTGATACAGCGGCAGACCCGGGCCCGTCGTCTCGTCGATGGAGAACAGGTCGAGTTCCTTGCCGAGTTTGCGGTGGTCGCGCTCTTCGGCCTCCTCCATGCGTTCGAGGTACTGTTCGAGGCCCTTCTCGGTCGGGAACGCCGTCCCGTAGACGCGGGTCAGGGTGTCGTTCTCCTCGTCCCCACGCCAGTAGGCCGCGGAGGTTTCGAGCAGCGTGAAGCCGCCGATTTCGCCCGTCGAGGAGACGTGCGGTCCCTTACACAGGTCCGAGAACTCGCCCTGTTCGTAGAAGGAAATCGAGTCCTCGTCGGCCGCTTCGGTGTCGAGGATGTCCTGTTTGTACTCGTTGTCCTCGTACATGTCGAAGGCCTCTTCGCGCGATTTCTCGACGCGCTCGATGTCGAGGTCCTCCTCGATGATGTCGTGTGCCTCGTCCTCGATTTCCGCGAGGTCGTCGCTGTCGAGTTCGACGCCCGCGATGTCGTAGTAGAAGCCCTCGTCGGTCCACGGGCCGATGGTGAGTTTCGCTTCGGGGTGGAGTCGCTTCAGCGCCTGTGCGAAGACGTGGGCCGCGGAGTGTCGGAGGACGCTCAGGTACTCGTCGCTCTGGTCGGTGACGATGACGAGTTGGCAGTCCTCGGACAGCGGCGTCGCCTTGTCGACGAGTTCGCCGTCCACGACACCTGCCACCGTGTCCTTGCCTAGTCCCGGGCCGATTTCGTACGCCACGTCCTCCACGGTTGCGCCTTCCTCCATGTCGAGTTCGGCGCCGTCCGGGAGCGTGACAACGATATCGCTCATGCGGTTTGGTACGCGCCACGCGCCAGATAAGTGTGTTGAGACGGCGCGAGCGACGGTGACGAGTCGAGGTGATTTTTCGAGGTCGGGTCGGGCGAGAAGTAGCCGGAATAACCGAGAAGCAGTCCCGGAAACCCCTCTCCACGTTCGCTACGAGTCGTGTCTGATTTTCCGTGGTCGCAAATGCCGCGGTTGGTTTTCTACGGCTGCAAATGCCGTGGTTAGTTTGTGGTGACTGCAAGTACAGACGTCACTGAAACCGCGCCGCCACCGCCCTCGTGCCTCCCCAACCGATTCCTTCGGTCGCTGGCTCCCTCCGTCATCCCTCACGCGAACTATAGCGAGGTGACTCGGATGACCGCTATCCTCGTCACCCCGCCAGCGCGCGCCATTCGAAAACCGGGATGCGCGCTACTGACTAACCGCCGTGGCGCGTGTGCCAGCGGGTCAGAGGACAGCGAGGTTTCCGCGAAACCTCGAAAACGAGCGGCCGGAATTTTCGATGCAGTCATCGATTACGAGATAGAAAACTCGACCCCTCGTATCGGCGGATACGCTGATGGTGATGTCGGTCGAACAAAGGATATGCGCAAATCACCGAAACCGAAGGACGTGGACAAACCGGTGTTCAACGTGGACGACCAGAAGGTCGGCATCGTCACCGACGTTCGGGACGGTATCGCGTACGTGGACCCGCACCCCAGCCTCTTCGACGAGTACAAGATGCTCCTCGGGTGGAAAGACGAGGCGAAGGACATCTACCCGCTTCCGCACGACGCCATCCACGAGATAACGGACAAAGAAGTTCGGCTACGGACTCACGACACGGAACACGAGAAGAAGAAGTAATTACGTCGGACGGCGGCACGCGCAGTGAAAACCCACAGTCTCAAGTCGTGTGGGTGTGTGCCATGACCATCGATGCGCGTCCAGACCCTCGGCGATGGAACGCCGGACATCGCCGTCGTCGCCTGCCTGCACGGGAACGAGTGCTGTGGCAAAACAGCAATCGAGCGCGTGCTGGCGGAGAAGCCCGCCTTCTCTCGGCCGGTTCGGTTCGTCCTCGCCAACGAGACGGCCATCGCGGAGGGCGTCAGGTTCATCGACGAGGACCTGAATCGCGCGTTTCCCGGCGACCCCGAGGGGGACACCCACGAGTCCCGACTCGCGGCGGAACTCCTGCCCGAGATTCGGGACTGCGGCGTTCTCGACCTGCACTCCACGAGGTCACATCCGGAGGCGTTCGCGCTCCTCTCGCGGACAAACGACCGGACGAAACGGTTGGCGCGGGCGACGGGCGTTGCGCGCGTCGTCGATATCAGCTACGTCGCCGGTGGCCTCATCGACCACGTGGACGGCGTGGCGGTCGAGTGCGGCCTTCGGGGGACGGAGCGCGCCGAGCGAAACGCCGAGCGGGTCTTGCGGAACTTCCTCGGCGAAACCGGGGCGATCGACACGCTCTCGGAAAGCGGGGACCCCGAACTGTATCGCATCTTCGACGCCGTTGAAGGGACCGATTACGAGTTCGTCGGCGAGAACTTCGTCCGCGTCGAGGAGGGCGAGGTGTTCGCCAGAAAGAGAGGAACGGACGACACGGGGAGCCCAGGAAACGAACTCCGCGCCGATCGTCCCTTTTATCCCGTCCTGATGTCCACCGACGGCTACGACGAGATGGTCGGCTTTCGAGCGGAGCGGGTCGGAACGCTGGAGCGCTGACGACCTACGATTTTCGAACGCCGGTGCCCGCGCGTCCCGTTTCGAGGTCGATGACGCCGTTCGGCATCGGGACGCCCTCGTACTCGTCCTCGGCGAGCAGGAGCGACCCGTCCAAATCCGCGTAGTCGAGCAGGGGAACGAGGTGACACGCCGCCGCGATGCTGGCGTTGCTCTCGACCATGCACCCGAGCATGAGTTCCAAGCCGTGGGCGTTCGCGGCGTGAATCATCCGCATCGCCTCGCGGAGGCCGCCGCACTTCATCAGTTTCAGGTTGGCGATGTCGGCCTTGCCCGCAATTCTCGGGATGTCCTCCAGCGTGATGCAGGACTCGTCGGCCGCGATGGGGAGGGCGGCGCGTTCGCGGACGAAGGCCATTCCGTCCGGATTCTCGGCGGGGAGGGGCTGTTCGACGAATTCAACGTCGAAGTCGGCGAGCGCGTCGATTTTCCGCACCGCCTCGCGCGGACTCCACGCCTGATTCGCGTCCACGCGAATCGTCGCGTCGGGCGCTTCCTCCCGAATCGCGCCGACGATTTCCTCGTCGCGGTCGGTGCCGACCTTCACCTTCAGGGTTCCGTACCCGGCCGCGACTGCCTCGCGCGTCTTCTCGCGCATTATGTTGGTCGGGTCGATACCGATGGTGAACGACGTTTCGAGCGTCTCGCGCCCGTCGAGTCCCCAGTAGCGATACAGCGGCAGTCCGGCACGCTTCGCCACGAGGTCGTGCAGCGCGATACTCACCGCACAGCGCGCCGCCGGGTTTCGGTTCACCGTCTCGCGCATCTCCCGTTCGATTCGGGCGAGCGCGTGTGGGTCGTCCACCCGTTCGACGACGGCGAGGAGGTCCGGCATGACGGCTTCGACCGTCGCCGCCGTCTCGCCGTAGTGTTCCGAGGGGGCGGCCCCGCCGATACCGACGTTCCCGTCGTCGTCCTCGATTTTGACGACGACGTTTTCCGCGGCGGTCTGCGTCCCCCGCGAGATGGTGAAGGCGTGTTCGAGCGGGAGCGAGATGCGCTCGAACTCGGTCGAGAGACTCACAGAATCGCCTCCAGTACGGCGTCCGCGTCGAATCGAACGAGGTCGGCCGCGGGCGCGCCGAGCGCGGATTCGTACTCCGCGATTGCCGCGCGGGCGTCCTCGTCGTCCGCGATGCCGGACGTGTTGATGGCTCCGGCGACGATTTCGGTTTCGTGCACCGGTCGTGCGAGTCCCTCGTAGAGCGAGACGTACTCCGAAATCGGGGGCAGGGAGACGGATTCGTAGCCGTGGATGACCTCCTTTCCGGCCTCGTGACAGAGGACGAGTTTATCGGGCATGGACCCGTGGAGGATTCCGCACGTGACGGCCGAATAGGCCGGGTGGACGATGCTTCCCTGCCCTTCGACGAACAGGTAGTCGTAGTCGTCGCCGCGCTCCAGAATCATCTCCTCGACGGCCCCCGCGGTGAAGTCGCTCACCACGCGGTCGATGGGGTTGCCCCATCCGTCGATCATGATTCCCGTTTGTCCAGTCGGGATGAACCCGACGCTCTCGCCGCGGTCGCGGGCCGCCTGCACGAGTTCGAGCGTGGCGGTCATCTTCCCGACCGAGCAGTCCGTTCCGACGGTGAGGATGACTTCCGCGTCCACCTCGTCGGCCACGCCTTGGCTGACGGTGAGGTCGTCGCGGGGCTTTCGTACGTCCCAAATATCGCAGTCGTTCGCCTCGGCCAATCGGGCGAACTCATCGTCGTCTTCGAGGAAGTAGTGCAGTCCCGAAATCACGTCACAGCCGCGTTCGAGCGCGCTCTCCACGTCCGGTCGCCACGACTCGTTGAACCCGCCGCCGATGGGTGCGATGCCGATGACGAGCGCGTCCACATCCCCAACGTCGTCCATTCCGGCGACTATCGGCGCGTCCTGGACGTCGGGTACGTGGTCGGTGACGCGTTCTCCGGGACGGTCGCGGTCGAGTACCGCCGCGACGTCGTAGTCAGCGTAGCGTAGAATCCCGACCGCCGTCTTCGCGCGACCGGGGAACTTTTCGTGCGCCAGTATCGCAACCTGCATGCGTGTGCGGTGGTGGCACGGTGGCTTAAACCCGTCTCTCGCGGTAACGTAGTAATCGCATCCGGTTGTCGGGTTTGGGGGATGCCGATTCCGCCCCGAGGCGAAGGTTTTTGTCCGTGCTTTCGATAGCCTTTGCATGGTCACAGTGCGGGCACCGGCTACGAGTGCCAATCTGGGGTGTGGGTTCGACGTGTTCGGATTGGCATTGGAACGTCCCGCCGACATCGTTCGGGTCGAACGAGCGGAGGAGACGACGATAGAAGTGACGGGCGTTGGGGAACAGTACATCCCGACTGAACCGCCGAAGAACACGGCGGGCGTCGTCGCCGAGGAACTCGGGACGCCCGCGCACATTCGGATCAACAAGGGGGTTCGACCGTCGTCGGGACTCGGGTCGTCCGCCGCCAGCGCGGCCGCCGCGGCCGTCGCCCTGAACGAACTCTACGACTGTGGGCTCACACGGCGCGAACTCGTCCGCGTCGCGGCGGAGGGCGAGGCCGCCGTCTCGGGCGAAGCCCACGCGGACAACGTTGCGCCGTCGATTCTCGGCGGGTTCACGATGGTCACTGACGACGCCATCACGCAAGTCGAGGCGTCGATTCCTGTCGTCGCCTGCCTGCCGGAAATCGTCGTCTCGACGCGGGACGCGAGGCGCGTCGTTCCCCAGTCGGTGGACATCGACGAACTGGTCGATACCGTCGGGAACGCCGCGACGCTCACCGCGGGGATGTTCCGTGACGACCCGGAACTCGTCGGAACGGGTCTCGAAGACGGTTCGGTCACCGGGTCGCGGGCGTCGCTCATCGACGGCTTCGACGCGGTGCGAACCGCCGCGCTCGACGCCGGTGCGACGGGCGTCGCGGTCAGCGGAGCCGGACCGAGCGTCCTCGCCGTCTGTCACGACGACGGGCAGAGCGCGGTTGCGAGCGCGATGTTGGACGCGTTCTCCGACGCCGACGTGGAGGCGCGCGCCTATCCGACCGCCGTCGGGGGCGGAGCGACGATAGAACGTCGGTGAGTCCGTGAGTCGGCGGGTCGGTGGGTCAGTGGGTCGGTGGGGTTGAGGAAAACGGAACACCCACGGTTTCTCGTGAAAATGGTTCTCGTATGATGAGTCGTGACCGCTGTCCCGACTGCGACGTCTCGCTCGAACCGGTCAAGTTCGGCATGAACGACGCGTGGAAACCGTACGTAAAAACGAGCGAACGTCGAGAGGGACTTCTCGGATCGCTCGGCATGAACGAGCGAAAGGAGGTCGAAACGGGCATGTGTCCTGAATGCGGCCGCCTGCTGTTCCACGCGAAGCTGGACTGAGCCGAGTCACACCCGAAACAGCCGCGTCGTCCAGAACTCGTAGAAGGCGTCGTCGAGTGCCTCCCTCGGTTTACCGGTCGCGTCCACCGGTTTAGTCGCCTCGGCATCGTCGCGGAACTCCGAGAGGAGCGTTCGCTGGCCGGCGACGTACAGACGCTCCGCGTCGCGGGCGTCTATCTCCTCCCGACAGCGCTCCAGATGGTCGGCAATCTGTTCGTCACGAATCCGCTCAAACCGAGCCTGTGAGAACCCGCCTTTCGAGTGGTCTCCCTTTACGTCGCTTTCGAATCCCGCGACCGACAGGCGGTCCCGGCCGTCGTACTCGGCGATGGCGAACAGGTCGGAGCGGACGAGCGCGAACGCGAACCGACCCTCCGGCCGGAACCACGACGACTCGAACGCGAAGTCGTCACTCCACGAGACGAACGGTTCCGGAAGATTCGGCGGGACGAGCGCCGCGCTGACGAGTCCCGCGTCGTCGGTCACGGCCAGACACGGGGCGGCGCGAGCGACGAGCGACCCGTGGTCCCCGAACGCCTCGGCCACCGCTTCGGGAAGGTCGTCGTCCACCATCGCGGTCAACGCCCCTTCCGGTTCCGTCTCGAAGCTGTCGAGTCGGTCCAATACGTCGTCCACCCGTTCTCCGTGGAGCGTTTCAGTGCCGCGGAACTCGACCGATTCCTCGTCGCTTTGCAGTCGCTCCACTCGATCTTCGAGTTCCACGATGCGGTTTTCGAGGCGGTTGACCCGCTCTTCTGCGTTCTGGCGTTCGGTGACGGCTTCCGCCCGCCGTTCCTGTTCGGCTTCCAACTGCCGTTCGAGATGATGTTTGTCGTCTTCGAGGTCGTCGATTCGCTCTTTCAGCTCCGCGCGCCCGAGCAACTCGTCCAGCATCGACTCGAAGGGGGCGTTCCGGGGTCTTGTAGTTTGGTGTACAACCGGGATTCGCGTCGTACTCAGAGTTCGTATCGATACGGCGAAGACCGAATTACGGTCACGTCGCCCGCCTGTGCCCGCCGCCCGAGGACGGTGGCGATTTCGTGTGTACTCTCGAACTCCTCGTGGGCGTCGCTCTCGTCGAGGAGGCAAAGGATTTCCCGCGCCGTCAACGGTTCACCGGTCCCGTGTTCGGTCACGACGTCCCGAATCCGTTCGAACGCACTCCCCCGAAGTGGCATAGTGGTCATATCGGCTATCAGGCACTTAAATTTCAGTCAGACAACCACCCCGGTCGGAGCGTTCCCCCTCACGCCGGTCCGTCGTGCGGGCCGGAGAAATCGCGTTCCTTCCGATACTGTTCGACGAAGGTCGGCACGTCGAAGCTCAGCATGTCCGCTTCGAACTGACTCATCGCCTCGTCGTCCTCGGCGTGGCTGACGGCGTGTTCCATCAGTTCGACGATGAGTTCGACGACGACCTCATGAAGACGACGCGAGTCGAAATCTGTCACCCAGACCATCGCGTAGCCGAGGTCGGGGTTTTCCGCCACGTCCTCGCTTGCGACCTCCTCGGGGAATTCCTCCATGACGACGCCCATGATGTGGAGCGTGCCGAATTCGACGTTCTCGTCGGTCGTATCGATGGTTTCGCGGAGGATGTCCACGAGGAACTCGGGGACGAACCGTGACGGCGGATGGACGTCCATGACGACCGCATGCGATTCGCCACAGTCACAGTCGTACTCGCGCATCCCCATGTCGAGTTTCCCGTCGCCACCGACTCGCCACAGGGGAGGTCGAGCGTCGCACCGTCTCCTCCCGGTACGCGCGTTCTGCCATACGCTCCGTTCGTCCCTGACGAGTTTAAAGAACGTGATTGGTCGCCGTCGGTCGATTCGTTCGCCCACACGTACCGCGACCGTACAGATAGTGCTCAATAGTTCTCCCCCGTTCCAGCCCTCGATACATACCCCTCTTAGCGAGCTATTTGATGGCGGAAAAAATACTGACTGCTATGGCACAGGCCAGCGGGGTTCCCG
>NZ_MEIH01000264.1:0-3658 GCF_001723155.1 Haladaptatus sp. W1 | reverse complement strand
CAGCATCGACTCGAAGGGGGCGTTCCGGGGTCTTGTAGTTTGGTGTACAACCGGGATTCGCGTCGTACTCAGAGTTCGTATCGATACGGCGAAGACCGAATTACGGTCACGTCGCCCGCCTGTGCCCGCCGCCCGAGGACGGTGGCGATTTCGTGTGTACTCTCGAACTCCTCGTGGGCGTCGCTCTCGTCGAGGAGGCAAAGGATTTCCCGCGCCGTCAACGGTTCACCGGTCCCGTGTTCGGTCACGACGTCCCGAATCCGTTCGAACGCACTCCCCCGAAGTGGCATAGTGGTCATATCGGCTATCAGGCACTTAAATTTCAGTCAGACAACCACCCCGGTCGGAGCGTTCCCCTCACGCCGGTCCGTCGTGCGGGCCGGAGAAATCGCGTTCCTTCCGATACTGTTCGACGAAGGTCGGCACGTCGAAGCTCAGCATGTCCGCTTCGAACTGACTCATCGCCTCGTCGTCCTCGGCGTGGCTGACGGCGTGTTCCATCAGTTCGACGATGAGTTCGACGACGACCTCATGAAGACGACGCGAGTCGAAATCTGTCACCCAGACCATCGCGTAGCCGAGGTCGGGGTTTTCCGCCACGTCCTCGCTTGCGACCTCCTCGGGGAATTCCTCCATGACGACGCCCATGATGTGGAGCGTGCCGAATTCGACGTTCTCGTCGGTCGTATCGATGGTTTCGCGGAGGATGTCCACGAGGAACTCGGGGACGAACCGTGACGGCGGATGGACGTCCATGACGACCGCATGCGATTCGCCACAGTCACAGTCGTACTCGCGCATCCCCATGTCGAGTTTCCCGGTCGCCACCGACTCGCCACAGGGGAGGTCGAGCGTCGCACCGTCTCCTCCCGGTACGCGCGGTTCTGCCATACGCTCCGTTCGTCCCTGACGAGTTTAAAGAACGTGATTGGTCGCCGTCGGTGCCGATTCGTTCGCCCGACACGTACCGCGACCGTACAGATAGTGCTCAATAGTTCTCCCCCGTTCCAGCCCTCGATACATACCCCTCTTAGCGAGCTATTTGATGGCGGAAAAAATACTGACTGCTATGGCACAGGCCAGCGGGGTTCCCGACCGACTGCGCCCGATCGACGAACGAATCCTCCGACTGCTCGACGCGGAGGGGATACAGGTTCGAATCGACATCGAACGGCGGTTGTCGCTGTCCAACTGCGTCACCGCGACTCGCTGTCGTTCCCTCGCCGAGCGCGACCTCGTTCGGAACTCGAACTGGTGCTGTTATCAGATAACCGAGGAAGGAAGACGACGGTTGCGGGCGGACCGCTGACCGAATAGCGATTCTCCGGCTACGGCCAGTCGTCGCGCACGTCTTCTTCGTTCGCCGTCCCTTCGCCGTCGTCGTCGGACGCGAGGTCCCACTCGGCCGCCTCGGCGGCGTCCTCGACGTGGAGGAACTCCCAGTCGTGCTCCTCGGCGAGTTCGCGGTCCTCGTCGGTCACGCCGACGAAGACGTGGCGGTCGGTGTCGAACTGCGATTTCACGCTGTCGAGGCTCTCGGCGCGTCCTTTCGGGCCGGAGAAGAAGTCCTGTCGGATGCGGTTCTTCCGGGTAAAGTTCGTCACCACGTAGGTCGGTTGGTCGGAGATGACGCCGACGTATCGCGTCCAGCGTCGGGCGTCTTCGAACACCGCTCCGGGACTCGCCAACGCTTTGAGCGCGGACAACTCGAACGCCAGCGTCATCTCGCCGCTTCCGCTCATGCTCATGTCCCTACATCCCGTCCTGCGGGAGAAAACGGCTTCGGTTGCTCGTTCGCCCGGTCAGGGCACGTCGATTCGGTAGTAGTCGTCGAACACCACGAGGGCGTCGGTCGTGAACTCGTTCGCCACCGCTTCGGTCATCCTCACGACTCGTTCGCGGCCGTCGATTTCCGCGAACACCTGTTGAGTCGCCTCCGAGAGTTCGTCGAAGTGGTACACCCGAACGCCCGCCGGGACGGTTTCGGTTCGGGTGATGGTAAAGGCCGTCTCTCCGGTCGATGCGGACGCGAGACTACTCGTGCTGTTCGAAGCCATTGATACATGTTACCAATTGTCTTAGCACCTCTTAAACCTTGTGGCGATTGTCTCGAAAAAACGTGATGGTTCTTCCGCTACGCGAGCAGTACCCGGAAATAACCGGTGTACTTCACGAAATCGCCGTCACTGAACTGTCCAGCTGTCTCCCAGTCGATGAGTTGTTCGCCGCGTTCGACGACGCTCGGGAAGTGCCCTTTCGCGTCGTATTCGAGTTCGTCGTAGTGTCGAACGCGCGCGTCGTTCGGAATCGAATCTACCGGTTCGACGGCTATTTTGGGTTTCACGAATTCTCCCGACCGAGCATGGCCAATGATACCAACTGTCGTGGTAGTACTTAAACCTTCACGTCGTGACAATACGGAGATACGCTGGAACGCACCACGGTCAGAACGACAGACCGGCAGAAAATATTTCACTGTTAGTTCGGTAGAACGTCCGAGGTCAAAGTTTGGAGACAGACGATAACGCTCCAGTCGAGCAAACGATCGAAGGGTATGACATCTTAGCAGAGAAGGCAGACGACCTCGACCGCACCGCGAGTCCGTGGGGGTCGAGCTATTTTCAGCGACACTATTCGTGGCCCGCAACGCGAACCGTACTTCCGGAACTTTCCGGTCGCCGGGTGTTGCTCGCGGGGTGTGGCCGCGGCGATCACGTTCCGTGGTTCCACGAAAACGGCGCGACCGTTACCGGCGTGGACGTGAGCGCAACGGCGATTCAGCACGCAAAAGACGAGTTCGGCGACGAGGGAACGTTCCATCGCGCGGATTTGACCGAACCGCTCGACTTCGCTAACGATTCACTCGACGTCGTCTTCAGCAATCTGGTGTTCAGCCACATCGAGGAGTGGCGACCAGTGTTCTCGGAATTTCGTCGCATCTTGGAACCAGACGGGACCTTCGTCGTCACCACGATACATCCGCGATACCTCCGAACCGAGTTCGAAATCGAGAGCTACTACGAAACCAAGAAAGTGATGAACGAGTGGCCAGAAGTCGATATTCCGACGTATTACCGACCGATAAGTGAAGTCATCAGTTCGTTTCTCGGGGCTGGTTTCCACCTGCAGACGGTCGAGGAACCGAAACCCGAACCCCAGTTCGAGGACCACCATCCGAAACGATACCGCGATGCGTTGCGGGAACCAGAACTACTCGTTATCCGAGCAGCTGCCAATTGACGAATCCCCCCGACAAAAATTCCGTACTACGGCCTCACTGTTCCTGCTGGGGTGCGAGTTTGTCCGGGTCGAAATCCTTCTCGAGGAGGATTTCCTTCTGGTCGGCACACTCGACCTCGTTGCGGATGAGGTCCTTGTACTTGCCCTGCGGGGCGATATCGCCGATGAGGACGCCGCCGATGAGTTTTCCGTCCTTGAACGAGAGGCGACGCCATTCGGTTTCGCTGTACTTCTCCTCGCACTCGTCGTCGCCCATCGTCGGAAGCCGAAGGAGAGGAACGGGAAGTCGAAGTGAGTGATGGAGTACGACGAAACCCACCGGAACTCCTTTTCCTCGTCGTCCGCGACCATGTTCTTCGCGGCGATGACGCCCTGCTGTTTCGCGCTGCCCCACGACCCGTTCTGGGCGTACTCGTCC
>NZ_MEIH01000263.1:0-18643 GCF_001723155.1 Haladaptatus sp. W1 | reverse complement strand
TTTCGCGTCGTATTCGAGTTCGTCGTAGTGTCGAACGCGCGCGTCGTTCGGAATCGAATCTACCGGTTCGACGGCTATTTTGGGTTTCACGAATTCTCCCGACCGAGCATGGCCAATGATACCAACTGTCGTGGTAGTACTTAAACCTTCACGTCGTGACAATACGGAGATACGCTGGAACGCACCACGGTCAGAACGACAGACCGGCAGAAAATATTTCACTGTTAGTTCGGTAGAACGTCCGAGGTCAAAGTTTGGAGACAGACGATAACGCTCCAGTCGAGCAAACGATCGAAGGGTATGACATCTTAGCAGAGAAGGCAGACGACCTCGACCGCACCGCGAGTCCGTGGGGGTCGAGCTATTTTCAGCGACACTATTCGTGGCCCGCAACGCGAACCGTACTTCCGGAACTTTCCGGTCGCCGGGTGTTGCTCGCGGGGTGTGGCCGCGGCGATCACGTTCCGTGGTTCCACGAAAACGGCGCGACCGTTACCGGCGTGGACGTGAGCGCAACGGCGATTCAGCACGCAAAAGACGAGTTCGGCGACGAGGGAACGTTCCATCGCGCGGATTTGACCGAACCGCTCGACTTCGCTAACGATTCACTCGACGTCGTCTTCAGCAATCTGGTGTTCAGCCACATCGAGGAGTGGCGACCAGTGTTCTCGGAATTTCGTCGCATCTTGGAACCAGACGGGACCTTCGTCGTCACCACGATACATCCGCGATACCTCCGAACCGAGTTCGAAATCGAGAGCTACTACGAAACCAAGAAAGTGATGAACGAGTGGCCAGAAGTCGATATTCCGACGTATTACCGACCGATAAGTGAAGTCATCAGTTCGTTTCTCGGGGCTGGTTTCCACCTGCAGACGGTCGAGGAACCGAAACCCGAACCCCAGTTCGAGGACCACCATCCGAAACGATACCGCGATGCGTTGCGGGAACCAGAACTACTCGTTATCCGAGCAGCTGCCAATTGACGAATCCCCCCGACAAAAATTCCGTACTACGGCCTCACTGTTCCTGCTGGGGTGCGAGTTTGTCCGGGTCGAAATCCTTCTCGAGGAGGATTTCCTTCTGGTCGGCACACTCGACCTCGTTGCGGATGAGGTCCTTGTACTTGCCCTGCGGGGCGATATCGCCGATGAGGACGCCGCCGATGAGTTTTCCGTCCTTGAACGAGAGGCGACGCCATTCGGTTTCGCTGTACTTCTCCTCGCACTCGTCGTCGCCCATCGTCGGGAAGCCGAAGGAGAGGAACGGGAAGTCGAAGTGAGTGATGGAGTACGACGAAACCCACCGGAACTCCTTTTCCTCGTCGTCCGCGACCATGTTCTTCGCGGCGATGACGCCCTGCTGTTTCGCGCTGCCCCACGACCCGTTCTGGGCGTACTCGTCCAGAATCACGTCGTAGAAGCGCGTGATGTCACCCGCGGCGTAGATGTCGTCCACGTTCGTCTGCATGTACTGGTCCACGACGACGCCGTTGTCCGTCTCGACGCCGCTGCCCTGCAGATACTCCGTGTTGAAGTTGAGGCCGATTGCGATGCCGACGAAATCGCTCTCGTACTCGTTGTCGTCCGCGTCGATGGTGGCGACGACGTTGCCGTCGTCGTCCGTCTTGAAGCCGTTGACGCCGCTTTCAAGGACGGGTTCGACGCCCTTCTCTTCGAGCGCGTCGTGAATGATCTCCGCACCGTCGAGGCTCAGGCCGTAGCGCCACCAGCGGTTGCCGCGCATGATGTACTTGGCTTCGACGTCCTGTGCGGCACAGATGGCGGCGAGATCGATACCGAGAAGACCCGCACCGACGACAGTCCCGGTGTCCGCCGCTTCCGCGTGTTCGGCGATGCGTCGGGCGTCCTGAAACGTCCAGAAGTGGTGGATTCCGTCGGCGTCGCTGTTGTCAACCGGAAGCTGGGTCGGCGTTCCGCCCGTGGCGACGAGGAGTTTGTCGTAGGTGTACGTCCCGCTCGCGTGGGTGTGGACTTCGTGTGCGTCCGGGTCGATATCGGTGACGAACGTGTTCAGTTCGAGGTCGATGTCGCGCTCGTCGTACCATTCCGGTTCGTGAATGGAGATGGGCGCTTCGGGGAGTTTGCCTTTGGCGAATTCCTTGATGAGAATACGATTGTACAGTGCTTCGCCCTCATCTGTGATGACGGCGATGTCGGCGTCGGGTTTTTCCTCGCGGATGGTTTCGGCCGCGGAACTGCCCGCGATGCCATCCCCGATGATCACGTACGATTCGCTCATGTCTGAGACGTTCTTCGTCGGGGTTAAAGTGGATTGCTATCTCGATATCGCTGTCAAACGCCAACACACGCCTGAGTCGGGACGTTGAAGACCGTCGCGTCCCAAACACGGGTATGAAAATCCGTCAGAACGCGCGCCACTTCGCGTCGAGAAAAGCTCTCGAACTGCCCGTCGTCAGCGACGTGGTGAAGTCGAAACTGGTGGACATGCACACGGGTATTTTCCTCAAAAAAGCCGACGAGGGACGTCGAGAGGAACGCAAGGAACGACTCGACGCCTTCTTCGACGCGACGATGGATTCGTACCTCGCGGCCCTACAGGCCGGTGCGCCGGAGGCGGAAGCCCGCGAAATCACGCACATCCAGTCGAACTTCGACTTCTACAACCACGGCTGGACGGAGATGATGGAGTTCCCGAGCGACGAACTCGAAGAACACTACGAGCGCTACGAGACGTTCTTCGCCGAGCACGACATCACCATCGCCGACCCGCTGGGCGAGTTCGCCCCCGACGAGATGCCCGACGCGCCGTCCACGCCCGAAAAACTGGACGACCCGGAACACCCGTTCGCGGAAGGCGGCTTCGCCGACGACGTGTACGTCCAAGGCGACGACGGGGAAATCCGAGTCGGCGGCCAGGACGACCCCGAGAACGTGGACATCTCGGATGCGGTCGGCGTGGACGAAGGCGAAGCCTGAATCCGTCCACCTACTCCTCCGCTTCGTCCAAGCGAATCGTCAACACAGGAACGTCCGCTCGCCTGAGGACTTTCTCCGTGACGCTCCGACGAAGCGGATAGCGAATGCCGCCTCGTCCGTGCGTTCCCATCACGATGAGGTCGATGTCCCACTCGTCGGCGTACCGTAAAATCGCGCGGTGCGGTTTCCCTTCGGCGATGGACCCCGCCGTCGTTCGGATTCCTTTCTCACTCGCCCGGTCGAGCAGTGCCTCTACCTGCTGTTTCGACTCCGGGCCGAACTTCTCGTACATCGACGTGCGTTTTTCCCCATCCCCACCACCGCTCGTACCTACGACGGAAAGCGTGTAGAGGGCGGCGTCGTACGTCTCCGCGACGTCGAGCGCGTACGGAATCGCGTTTTTCGCCGCCTCGCTGCCGTCGATGGGAACGAGGATTCGGTCGTACATGACAGTTCACCCACGCTCCGGCCATCAATAGAAGTAGCGTCGAGTTCCGAGCCCCGACCGACGAACCAAACTCCGTCACTCCACCGGGTCGACTCCCTCCGCGGCCTCGACGGACTCGGTTTCCTTTTCGGTTTCGCCGCGCCAGCGGTCTATCTCCTCGTCGTACCGCTTCAGCCGGTCGCTGACGCGGGCCTTGAGGTCGTCGTCGTTGACGTTCACCTCGAAGGTGTATCGGCTTCCGCCCCGGCCGCGTTCGACGTTCGCGCTCACCAGTTCGTTGTCGAAGTAGGCTGGCGACACCTGCGTCATGACGTGTTTGTACACCGTCTCCTCGACGGTTCGAAGCGCCTTCCGTCCCGCCGTGTCGGCCGCCCGAGTCGCGTACTCGATGGTGCCTTTCCCTTCTTCCAACGCATCGTCGATGTCACCCTCCGCGAGTTCGGACACCGTGTCTTCGAGTTCTTCGCGCGCCGTTTCCGCGTCTTCCGTGGACGACTTCCCCGCCTTCTCCCCTTCGCCACGCGCCGCACTCGCCTGTTTCGCCGTCTTCTCGTTCACGTCCTCCCTGAGTCGCTCGCTCGCTTTTGGTCGCCACTCGTTCCACTCGTCGAAGTCGCGACCCTCGATTCCCTCCTCGTCGAGCGCTTTCGTGATTCGCTCGCCGTGTTCGACGATGGCCACCCAGTCCCCAGTCTCCTTGAAGCCAGCGATACTCTCCTCCATACGTCGAGGTATGTCAGCGACGGATATCTACGTTTTCGACAGGTTCTTGCCGGTTCGAGGTTGAGATAACGCTCCTCGGCGAATCGTTAGCCTCGATACGTCGGACTATAGCATTCCGACCCCGAGAACCGCCCCGTAGGCGAGCGCGAACGAGAGGAGCAACGAGACGAGCCATCCGAAGACGGTGTAGGACATCTTTCGTTTGCTGATGCGTCCGCCTCCTGCCGCGTAGCCGCTGCCGATGATGGCGCTGACGACGATTTCGTTGAACGAGACGGGGATGCCGAACAGCACCGCGGTCTGTGCGATGGCGAACGCTGGGATGAGCGCGGCGGTGGCCCGCCGTGGTCCGAGCGAGGAGAAGTCCCGCGCGAGGGCTTTTATCATCCGCGGCGCACCCATCCACGCGCCGAACATCACCCCGAGACCCCCGAACAGCAACACGACGGCGAGCGAGAGTCCGATGGGTATCACCATCGGCGCGAGCGGTCCCACGGCGAGTCCGACCTGACTGCCCCCCGCCGAAAAGGAGACGAGCGCGCCGATGCCGAACAGGAGGTGTCGCTGCCCCGCCCGTACGTCCGCGCGAACGTCCAACAGGAGCAAACCGCCGATGACGAGCGCGACGAACAGGGTCGCCACGGAGACGCCGGTGAACTCCGGGAGCGGTAAACGATTCGCGGCTACCGCCGCAATCGACGCGCCGCCCGACTCCGGAGCGAGGACGGTGAACGGCGAGTTCGCGAGGACGAGTCCCACGATGGCCCCGAACAGGGGAATCGAATACTCGTCGGGCACGTCGTCGCGACGAATCAACCGAGCGAGGAGATACGCGATGCCGCCACAGAACAACGGTGTCAGGACCCACAGCAGCAGGATTTGCTGATATTTCGCGTAGGCTGGCGTCCCGCCGAGGGCCAGACCGACGCCGATGACCGCGCCCGTCGCCGTGAACGCCGTCGCCAGCGGGTACCCCGTGAATATCCCGACGGCGACGAGTCCGGCGGCGACGAGGAGCGCGATGACGGCCGCAATCGGGGTGAGTGTCACGCCGTTAATGAGTCCGGCGGAAATCGCTTCCGTAACGTTCGCGCCCTGTAAAATCGCTCCCAGTATCCCGAACAGACCGGTGAAGAAGGCCGCCCACATGACCGTCGTGGTTCGAGCGCCGACGCCCGGTGCGTACGGTGTCCATCCGGCACCGACCGTCCACGCCATGAAGAAGCTCGCCACCGCGCCGATACCCACGACCACCAGCTGCGTTGTCCCCACCATGAGTCCACCTGACGGCGACCGGCCAAAACCATCACCGCGGCGTATGCATGGCCATTACGTCTATCGCTACGTATCGCCCGGACTGACGACCACTTTCTTCCCGGAAATTCGGTCGGCACACTCGTAGCCCGCGACGATGCCGCCGTTCAGACTGCGCTCGGGATACTGGGCCTTGCTCGCCATTCCGGCGTAGTAGATGCCGTCCGCGATGTCGTCGCCGAGGTCGTAGGGGACGACCATATCGAGGTAGCCGCGCTCGTACACCGGCGCTGCGCGCGGGTTGCGCGCGAGGCGGAAGTTCGTCACCGACGAGCGGTCCCACTCGGGGAACATCTCCTCGATGTGACTCAACCACAGTTCCTCAACCTCGTCGTCGTCCAGTTGCCACAACTCCTCCTCGTAGTCCTGAATGTAGCTGGCGACGTAGAGCAGGTGGTCGCCGCCGTACTGCTCCGGCGGGATGTAGTTGGTGTGTTCGATGAGCGCGCCGAACGGCGCGTCGTGGCCGATGTTGAGCCAGTAGGTGTCGGTCAGCGGTTCGTCCATTGTCACGAGCGCACAGACCGCGCCTTGGAAGTCGATGTCGCACTCGTAGCCGGTTAAGTCTTCGAGGACGTTCGGCATCGCCGCGACGACGACGCTCTCCACGTCGTGCGTTTCTGCCGCGGTGCCGCCGTCGGCGGCCGCGACCTCGGCGCTTTCGGTCGCTTCCGTCGTCAGGGAGGTGACGTGGCCGTCCTCCGCTTCGATGTCCGTGACGTACACGCCGGTCGTGATGTTCTCTCGTCCGACTTCTTCGACGAGCGCGTCGATGAGCCGTCCGAAGCCGCCGCGGAGGTAGCCGAGCGGTTCGCCGCGGAGCAGGTCGCGCTCCCCGCGGAATTTGATGCGGCCGAGCAGCCACGCGGCGCTCACCTTCTCCTTTTTGCTCCCGAACTTCGCGTCCAGCAGCGGGCCGAAGAAGTTCTCGTAGACGCCCCGCGAGGTGTGTTCCACCAGGAAGTCCTTGATGGGAACGTCCTCGTAGTCCTCCAGTCGCTCGTAGCTGTCGAACTTCGGAACCCCGCCGCGAACGTCGATTTCCTGCGTGAGCATGCCGAGGCGGAACTTGTCGTAGAAGCTCATGTGCGGGTAGGCGAGAATCTCCCACGGCTTGTCGAGGGGATGGACCACGCCGTCCATGTAGTAGGCGTTCTTGCCGATGGGCCAGTCCAAATCGTCGTCCAGTCCGAGTTCCTCGATGAGGTCGATGATGGTCTGTTCGGACGCGGAGAGGTGGTGATAGAACTTCTCGATGCGGTCCCCGTTCGTCTCGTAGGTCGCGGCGAGTCCCCCGAGGTCGTCGCTCGCTTCGAATACTTGCACGTCGTAGCCGTGCTGTTGGAGGCGGTAGGCGGCGGCCAATCCGGCGATTCCCCCGCCGACGATACCTATCATAAAAGACGGGTTCGTTGTCGCATGGAATACGTCTTACGACCCCGCAATCCGGGAGGTTCGTTTTTCGGACGGGTCTCTAACGAGGGAATTCCGTGCATGAACGCTGAAGAAGGATCGCCGTGGGCGCGTTCGCTACTGCTGTTATCCCGCGGTTCGAGCGCCTCTCGAACTCTCGTACTGATGCACAACGTATTTGGTACTGTCACATCCTCCAGTATACAATGTCACCCGATACACCCGCGTCCCCTTCCTCCCGTTCGTTCGGCCCACTCCTCGTCCTCCGGCGGTCCCTCGGTCGGCAACTCTTCGGTCTCTTCCTCGCGTTCGTCGGGTTCAGTATCATCGATTGGGCCATCGACCCGCATACGGTTCCCACTTCGGGCGTCATCTACGGCGCTATCGGCGTGTTCGTCCTCTGCAACGGCTTGTACGTCGGCGGCGTCCGAATTCGGTAGTGACGGAAGTGGTGAACGTCGGGACCACGACTACCGAGCGAAAGCGACCGAACCGAGGGCGAAACGCCGTTTTCACGGCCGCTTTCGGGATGCGCGGTGAGGACGCCCGAGTCATACGGCGAGGGCGTCCGAGCACCGGGGAGGTCAGGGGCCGAGCGGACGGACGGCCGTGCGGTTCCGGCCGTCCGTCCGCGGTGGCGGTGCGGTCACGGTCCCTGGAAGTTGCGGTCACGGCGGACGAGTTCGCCCACGATACCGAACAGCCACGAACCCCAAAACCCCGGACGCTGCCGCGAAAAAGAAATGCGCTACAGCGAGCGAAAAGACAATACCGACTTCACTCGCTCGATTCGGCGACTTCCTCGCGGAGCATGCCTACCTCGGCCACGCGCTCGGCGTGGGCGTTGTGTTGGTGGATCGACTCGTCGTTGCTCTGTTTCATCGTCACGACCGCATCGTCGGGCAGGTCGGGGAACGTCTCCACGACGCCGTGGGCCATGTCGCGCACGCAGTCTTCCACGAACTTGGCGTCGGCGTGCGCCTGAAACGTCATGTGGTCCTCGTCCGGGCGCTTGGCGAGGTTGTAAATCCGGGCGCTCATCGAGTCGCGGGCGACCTCGATGAGTTCGTGGAGGTCCACCTCCGGCGCGCCCGCGCTCTCGACGGTGAGGGTCGCGTGGCCGCGTTGGGAGTGACCCGCCTGCGGAATCTCACGCAGGAACTCCTTCACTTCGCGCTCGCCGACGCCGAGGTCGAGGAGTTTCTCCTTCGCACGACCGCTCATCATGCCCTGCGAGCAGGGACAGACCGTCATGCCGGTGACGCGCGCCCCGATTTCTTCGGTCGTCTCCTCCTCTGTCGCGGTCGCGCTGGCGATGATGTCCACCATGGCCTGCGTGGGGCGCTCGCTCTCGGGCGTCGTGTCGCGTACCATGAACTCCGCCTCCATGCTGACCTCCGCTTTCGAGGTGTAATCGTGCTTTTCGAGCAGTCGCTCGGCGGCGTCGCCGCACACGTCTTCGAGTCGGTAGGTCGGTTCGCTCACCGCGTCTTCGAGCACTTCGTCCACGACCTCCATGTTTCGGCTCATGTCCGCGCCTTTCCGCCAGCTCGGGAGGTCGACGAGTACGTCGAACTCCGCGGTGAGAACGTAGGGTCGTTTGTCAGGTCGGGCGACTTCGACCAACTTCTCGACCCCCGTCACGCCGACCCGATTCAACCCGACGGTCACGTCGGGTTCCGTTGCCTGTACGTCTGGGAGTTGCCCTTTCATTGTCGTTCCCTTGTGAGCAACGGAATTAGAGGCTTCCGCTTCCGGCAGTCAGTCTAACTTTCCGAGGGCTTCGAAGAAGTTCGGCGACGGCCCGGCGATTCGGGCGGGTTCGGACGCGAGCGAGATGGTAATCGTCTCCGGCGGTTCGATGCGTACTTGCGTCCCGTCGCTGCCGACGACGGCGGCGTCCGCGTTCGACACCTCGACCACCACCTGGTGGTCCGGTTCGAACACCAGCGGCGGCATGGGATGTGACGCGCACATCTCGGTGAGTATCAACCCGTTCACGCCGGGGTGAACCAGCGGGCCGCCTTCGCTGAGGTTGTAGGCGGTGCTCCCAGTCGGCGTCGAAACCAACAGGCCGTCAGCGTGGCCGCTGTTGTACTCCACGTCGTCCACGTGAACTTCGTAGTCGAGTCCCTGTCCGTGTCCGCGCTGTGCGCCCTGTATCACGATTTCGTTCAGCGCGGGGTGGACCGACCAGTCGCCCTCCCCGGTCGCACGGAGGCGGGGCACTTCCCAGGACGGTATCTCGCCCGTTTCCAGGTACTCCGCGACGACCGCGCCGACTTCGGCCACGGCGTCTTCCGGTGCGACCGCGTTCAGAAATCCGACTTCGCCGAGGTTGACGCCGAGTATCGGCGTCCCGCCCGCACCGCTCGCCGAAAAGAGGAAGGTGCCGTCGCCGCCGATGCTGACGACCAGGTCGTTTTCCGCCATCCGGCTCACGTCCACGCCGTCGACGCCCAACCGCTCGGCGGTCGCGGCGTCGAGGTAAATCGCCACGGAATCGTCTCTGAGCGTTTCTCGGAGCCGTCCCGCGAGTGTCGCGGCCCGCTCGTTTCCCCGCTGTGCGACGATGCCGACGTTCATCACGGCCTCGTTCTCTCCCGGTGCTCAAAAAGCCGCCGACACGAACATTAATTTACGACGGGTGCCAGTGACAGGACGATGAGAACTGTCGCTCGGAACCGGACGCGGACGACCGGGTCATCGGTCCGGGGTTCACGCCGAATCGAAACCGATGCGGAGGGACTGACGTGAGCGACGACGACGATTGGTTCGAGGCCGCGCTCCGCGACGGCGAGGAATCCCCCGACGAGGAATCCGTCGCCGAAGAATCCGTCGATAGGCAAGCGGACGGAACGGAAACGGACAGTGACGCCGACGAAAGCGCGGCCGACGCCGCGAGTACCGGCGAAAACGCAACCGACGACGCGCCGGACACCGGCGACGACCCGCTGTTTGAGGACGATTTCGCCAGCGCGTTCGCCAGCGCTCCCGGTGCCGATGGAGGAAGCGAACCGGACTTCGGCGGCGGTGGCGGATTCGACGACGGCGAATTCGGCGGTGGCGAGTTCGACGACGGATTTGGTGGCGAAGGCGGGTTCGACGCTGCCGGGCAGTAGCTTCGACGACGAGGCGTTCGAATCCGCCATCCCGCGAATCGACATCGGCATCGACGGCCTCGACAGTATGATCCACGGCGGCGTCCCCGAGCGAACCCTGATGGTCGCCATCGGCAACGCGGGGACCGGGAAAACCACGTTCGGACTGCAGTTTCTGAACCACGCCCTTTCGAACGGCGAAAAGGCGGTTTACGTCACGCTGGAAGAGAGCCACGACCGAATCGTCGCCAGCGCGACCGAGAAGGGCTGCCCCTACGACGAGTACATCGAGGAGGACCGCCTCGCGGTCGTGGACTTGGACCCCATCGAGATGGCCAACTCGCTGTCGAGCATTCGAAGCGAACTCCCCGGCCTCGTCCGCGATTTCGGCGCGTCGCGGCTCGTCCTCGACTCCGTGTCGCTCCTCGAAATGATGTATCAAAGGCAGGCCACCCGACGCAACGAGATTTACGACTTCACGCGAAGTCTCAAGGAAGCGGGCGTGACCACCATGCTCACGAGCGAAGCCAGCGACGAGAACCCCTACTCTTCCCGCCACGGCATCATCGAATACCTCACCGACGCCGTGTTCGTCCTCCGCTACGTGCGCAGCACCGACGACTTCCGCGAGACGCGACTCGCCATCGAAATCCAGAAAATCCGGGACGCGAACCACTCCCGCGAGATCAAGCCCTACGACATCACGGACGAGGGAATCAGCGTGTATCAACAAGCCAACCTCTTCTGACGCACCTTTTTATTGCGAGGGTCGCTCCGCGACCCTCGATAAAAATCTGCACCAAAAGCGGACGTCACCCCCTCCGGAAGACCGGGGGTCTTCCGTGCCTTGCTTCACTTCGTTCAGCAAGACTCCGAAGGTTCCTCGGCCCGGAAAATCGAAGATTTTCCGGAGAGCGTACTAGCGACTGGCGGTTGTGTCACCCGCTGTTTTCGGCAGATGTGAACATTCCATTTCTGGTGGCTGTGTCACCGGCCGACTTCCGGAGGTTGTGAAAATTCCGTTTCCGGCGGTCGTCTCATCGAACGACAGTCACCGGAACCGGCGACCGCCTGACGACCGTTTCGGCGACGGACCCGAGCAGGATGCGCGAGACGCCCGAGCGTCCGTGGCTTCCCATGATGATGTGGTCGAACTCCTCGCCGAACTCCACGATGGTTTGGGCGGGTTGCCCGACTTCCGTCGCCGTCGAGACGCTGGTTCCGTGTTCGGCGGCCATCTCCTGGGCCTCCTCGAAGAGCATGGCGGCGTTCTCCTTCGACTCCTCGTACCACTCCTCCGAATAGCCGGGCATGCCGACCGTGGACGTGTAGCCGACGTCGATGGGGTCGATGACGTTGATGACGGTGATATCGGCGTCCGGAAACTCAGAAAACGTGTACGAAAGTGCCTCGGTCGCCTGTTCCGACCCGTCCAACGGAACGAGGATTTTCTTTCCCATATCGAATATTACGCGTTCCTGTTACATAGCGTTTTGTCTCTCCGCGCGCTCAAACGATTCAGTCTCGGCCGTGCCGGGTGACACATTTCGGTAATCCGGTAATCTCGACCGGCTCGGAGTTGTCCGGCGAATAGACGACCATCTGACCCTTCTCCATGTACGGCACCTTCTTCTCCAGACTGGTCGGGATGTTCACGCTCTTGATGGCGTCCTCGTCGCCCAGATTGAGGACGACGGTCGTGTTTATCTGCTTGAACACGGATTCGGCGATGTCCTGCGGGTCCTGCGTGATGAGGAACAGGCCGAGTCGCTCCTTGCGGCCCTGTTTCGCCGCGTCGGTGAACTTGCCGATGACCTTCCGGGCTTGCACGCTGTCGGCGTTCGAGAGGAAGTTGTGCGCCTCGTCCATCCCGACGAGGAGCGGCGTCTCCTTGATGGTCGGGAACTCGGGCGCGTTCGAGAGCTTCTCGTCGATGAGGAGGCTCGACACGGCGAGGACGACCATCTCCTTCGCCCGACTCGACGGCAAGTGGTAGGTCGGCACGACCGAGAGCCTGCCGGACCGAACGAACTGGGGAACGAGTTCGGTGATGGACTTCGCCGACTGGTCGAACACGCCGCTCGGCACGGAGCGGGCGCGGCGCTTCACCGCGTCGAACGTCGCCTCGTGGACGCGTCCGTTTTCGTCCAATTCCTCGCGGAGCGCCGGGTCGTCGAGGTAGGAGAGGAACTCCTGATACGTCCCGCCGTCGCCGTGGCTCCGGAAGAACCGATTCAGGAGGTGGGTCAGCGCGCCGTACTGGTTGTCGTTCAGACTCGCGCCCGCGACGAGCCACTGGTTGTCCCTGACCATCGAGAACGGTATCGTGAACTCGATTTGCTCGGCGTCGTGGTGGCTCGCGGCGTACGTCGAACCGCCGACCTTCGGGACGAAGGCGACCGTCTCGTCGTGGCCGCCGTGGGCGATGCCCTCGCGCTCCCACGCGCGCTCGTCGCTCGCCGTCACGTCCGGGTTGTCGTCGTGCATCTGGGCGTACTCGTCCTGCGGGTCGAACTGCACGACGGCCATTCGGGCGTCCCGACCGTCTTCCATCGGATACGTGCGTTCGTCGGCGAGGTACTGCCGGAGAATGTTCTTCGCGCCGTGGGTCTTCCCGGACCCGGTGCCGCCCGCAACGAGCGAGTGGCGGAAGACGAGCGGGTCGCCCGAGTCGTAATCGTCCGTCACGCGGTAGTCGATTGTCGGCGGCTCCGCGGCGGTTCGAACCTTCTCGCCCCCGACGGAGAGGTGCCCGAGGAACACGCCGTCCTCGGGAATCTTCAGCCCAGTCTTGATTTCGCGCTTGTCGCTGGCCTGCCGAACCACCGTCTCGGGTTTCGGCACGCGGTCGGTCATCCGCCGCTTTAGCTCGCCGTCGTCGGAAAAGAGGACCGCGATGGGTTCGAGCGTCGCCATGAACTTGTAGTCCGTCTCGTCTATCGTCCCGTTGCGCATCGCTCGCCGAGCGTGAATCTCGGTCGCGTCGTCGCTGTGGAACTCCTGTGCGTACTCCAGCGTCGTGATGCGACAGAAGAGCTTCTCGCCGTCGGGATACGGCACGAGCAGGTACTTCCCGATTCGCACGTCGCCGCGGTTCGGAGCGGTGATGTACGCCCGGAGGCACGTGTCGTCGCTGTCCTCGCCGATTACGAGGCCCTCCGATACGGCGAGACTACCGAGGCCGCGGTCCTCGCCGATGGGGTCGAGGTCCATGCGGTCGAAGTCGTCGTTTGCCTCCGTCGCGCTCGTTTCGTCTGTCCGCCTCTCGTCAGTTCCTGACGACGTTTCCGACCCCGACGAGTCGTCGGTGTCGCTCCCGTAGTTCGAGAAGTCGCCCAAATCGCTCATGGACCTGTCATCTCGGGCGTGCGTGAAACGTGTTTCGCACGGGATCGGACGTGCGAGTTACTGGCCGACAGCGTGAAACGAAGCGAAACGCCCCGTCTTTACCCCCGATTGTCGTGATTTGGCACCAAATTCCCCACTTGCCTTTTATTCTCCCACCGCCTATCTATGGGTATGTTGCTCGTTCGTGGTGAGGCAGGCGGGACGACCCTTACGGGGACGTTGTACGAGCGGGGCGAACGCTCGCCCTCGTTCAAGGGCGCGCCGGACGAAGACGCGCCGTACGTCTGGGTCTGTGACGAGTTCTATCAGGTCGAGAGCGGCGGCACCGCCCAGATGGTATCCGGCGAGGAGGTCCACGTCGCGTTCGAGACGCCGATGCCGCGCGGGTTCGACACCCGCGAGCAGGCCCTCGACGCCGCGGAAGAACACGTCAGAACGCAGTTCGCTCGTATCGGCGTGGACGCGGACGACGTGGAGTTCTCGATAGAGAAAGCGGAGCTTCAGTAGTCGAGCCCCCACCGGATGTCGTTGTAGTTCCGGTCGAGTTCGGTATCGAACGACCTTTCGAAGCTCGTTATCAGCGAGTCCGTGCTGTTTCGACCGATTTGCGCCAGCGAATCGGCCTTCGTGATGACCGTCGGCGGTCCCTTCGAGATGGCGATTTCTTTCAGGAGTTGGCGCTCGATACGCCGCCGACACGTCTCATCCTCGGTGAAGATCCGCGGTGCTTCTATCTTGAACAGCAATCGCCGCCGGGGGTCGTAGACGACGCAGAACGTCAGTTCGTACTGCTCCGGCGCGTACTCTCGCTCGACGTGCCGTGCGGCCTCCGTGCTCCCGAAGAAGGCGTCGGACCCGGCGCGGGAGACGAACCAGTTCGTCAGGGTCATGTCGTCGGTAAACCGCTTGTACTCCCCGTTTTCGTACTCGCCGCGTTCGAGGACTTGCGAGAAGAAGGCCGCGTCGTGTACCCACGGCGTGTTCACCCCTTTCGCCCGAAGCGTGCGGATGATGGACTTCGCGGAGATGTTCTTTACGAACCCCGCGAGCGGCACGTCGCGTTCGGCGAACGTCTCCACCAGTTCGACGTAGTTCTGCAGAATGGTCCGCACCTCGTCCGACTCCTCGAACAGGTCGGGAAGTATCGACCCGCGGTCGCGCCAGCGAATGATGCCTTTCGGGTACACCGGCCCGTCCAGCAGGAGGAAGTCCGACACGTCGTCGGCGTGGTCGAGCGCGTGCCGACTCTCGGCGCGGTACAGCGCCAGCGCGTGCACGATGTCCCGTTCGTAGTCGTCCCGGCGCGGCGCGTGGACGATGCGCCGCTTGCTCCCCTCGCTGTAGGACTCCCAGTCCGTGCCGAACTCCGTCGTCGCGTCGTTGGTGTGGACCGCCTTGACGATGGTCCGCGACCCGTGCAGGTCGAGGTCCGACGGCGACGAACTCATCGCGGCGTGCGCCACGTCCACCACCAACCCGTTCTTGAACGGTTGCGGGTTGATGGTCCCCGAATCGAGGCCGTGCATCGTCCCGAACTGGTCGGCTTCGAGCGCCAACTCCTCGATGTTCGCGCGCTTCCGACGGAGGTCCGAGAGCGGTTCGAGTATCTCCGTCCCGTCGTGAAACAGCGGGTCGAGGTAGTTCTCCCAGACGTTCCGTGCGAGTTCCCGATGGTCGCGCTCTTCCCCTTCGTACTCAATCCTGTCCGCCAGTTCGGCGATGCCGTCGAAGTGAACGGGGTCGAGTGTCATGCCCGCTTCAACCCGGTCCACCCCGAAAAAAGGTACCGTTCTCCGATTCCCGCGCGTAATCGAATCCGACCGCTTCCGAACCGACGACTGGTCGCTTCCGAACCGACGGCCGACGCTCGGCGTGACCGACGTCCCCGCCGCTACGAAACGATGCGTTTCGGGCGAACGATAGCCCTGCGGCGTCAGTCGCCCGGTCTCTGCCTCGCGAGTATCACCCCCACGACGATGAGTATCCAACCGACGTCGTTTCGATTGGCGATTATCGTCGCACCGGCGGTGATGAGCGCCACGGAAACCCCGTTTGATGGTGCCCTGTTGGGCATAGTATCACCCGTCCCTGTGAACGAGCGACTACAACCAGCACCGCCACCGTAGTTAACGGAATTCTTACGCGGAGTGAAAGTGAACCGAAAAACGACCGGAGGGAGAAGCGAACCGAAAACGACCGGGGGGAGACGCCTCCGTTTCAGCGACGCAGGCGAAGAATAGTTACCCCGCGGTGCCGTCGGTTCGCCCATGAAAGCGGGACTCATCGTGCTCGACGGATGGGGACTGGGTAGCGAAGACGGCGGCCGGAACGCAATCGAGGCCGCGGACACGCCGAATTTCGACCGCCTCGCGCGGGACGGCGCGTACGGGACGCTCGACGTGACGGGGCGGCGGGTCGGCCTCCCGGACGGCCAGATGGGTAACAGCGAAGTCGGCCACCTCAACATCGGCGCGGGTCGCGTGGTCAAACAGGAGTACACCCGCATCAGCGACGCCATCGCGGACGGCGAACTTGGCGAGAACGAGGCCATCAACGGCGCGTTCGACTACGCCGAGGAACACGGCGGGCGCGTCCACTTCATGGGATTGGTGAGCGACGGCGGCGTCCATTCGGACCAGGAACACCTCTACTCGCTCATCGAACTCGCGGCGGACCGCGGTATCGAGGCGACGACGCACGCCTTCACGGACGGGCGGGACACGCCGCCGAAGAGCGGGGCGGGCTTTCTTTCCAGTCTGGAAGATGTGGTCGAGGAACAGGGGACGGGCGAGATAGCGACCGTCTCGGGGCGCTACTACGCGATGGACCGCGACCAGAACTGGGAGCGGACCCAGCGGACCTACGACGCAATCGTGAATCGGGAGGCCGAGTACGAGAAGGGAAGCGCCGTGGAGGACGTGGAAGCGTCCTACGAACGCGGTGACACGGACGAGTTCGTCAAGCCGTCGCTCGTGAGGGGCGGGCACGCGCTGGAGGACGGTGACGCGGTGATGTTCTTCAACTACCGCTCCGACCGCGCCCGACAGCTGACGCGCATGATTGCGGACATCGACCCGGTGTGGTCGTTCGACACGCACCCGCCGGACGTCGAGTTCGTGACGATGACCCAGTACGACCCCGAGTTCGACCTGCCGGTGGCGTTCCCGCCTCATCAACCCGAAGAGACGCTGGGCGAGGTGCTCTCGGAGAACGGCCTGACGCAGCTTCGGCTTGCGGAATCGGAGAAGTACGCCCACGTCACCTACTTCCTGAACGGCGGGCGGGAGGTCGAGTTCGACGGCGAGATTCGGCGCATCATCGAGAGTCCCGACGTGCCGACCTACGACCAGCAACCCGAGATGAGCGCCGAAGGCGTCACGGACACCGCTATCTCGGTCATCGACGCGGAGGACCCCGACGTGCTCGTCCTGAACTACGCGAACCCGGACATGGTGGGCCACACCGGGGACTTCGACGCCGCCGTGGAAGCCGTCGAAGCGGTGGACGAACAACTCGGACGACTCGTGGAAACGCTCGAAGCCCACGGTGCCCACGTCCTCATCACCGCGGACCACGGCAACGCGGACGACATGGGGATGCCGGACGACCCGCACACGGCGCACACGTACAATCCCGTTCCGCTCGTCTACGTCTCCCCGGAGGGCGACGACGACGGAAAGATGGTTCGGAGCGGCGGGTCGCTCTGTGACCTCGCGCCGACGCTCCTGTCGCTCATCGGCGTCCAGCAACCGGCGGAGATGACCGGCGAGTCGCTGTTGGAAAACTAGTCGTACCGGAGGATGCGCGTGTCGATGGCGTCACAGCGCGGGCAGAGGTGTCGGTAGTGGATTTCCCGTCCTCGTTTCGTGACGCGCCAGTTACCTTCCGTATCGACGTAGCCGCACTCGATGCACTTGCGCTCCTTGTCCTCGTAATGCTGTCGTAGCCGGTCGAAAGGGGAGCGACTGGATTTGGCTGCCATGTGGTAACGTATGGTATGGCACTGCATAACTATAACGATTTTTTGATATTTGTTGGATAATCAACCAGAATGGCCGTTGATCACCGGCATTTCCTACTCACAACAGCGTTCGCAGCGTCTCGAAGGTCTCGTCGCTCGCCGCCGCGAGGAACAGGTCGTCGTCGTCCGCCAACCGCGCGCCGCTCTCCTCCGCCAGCAACCACCCCGCGTGCTGTTCCACCGCGTCCGGGTGGACGGAGACGACGGCTTCGAGTTTCCCGCGCGCGAGCAGGCCCCAATCCAACGCGGGTGCCCAACTCTCCCAGACACGCTTGCAGCGTCCGGCGATTTCCCGCTCCAACGCGTCGGCTTTCGCCCGCAGTTCGTCGTCCCGAACCGCGTCCAATCCGAGGACGAACGAAACCGTCGCGTGGTCGCTCGCCACGTCGCTCTCGGTCCGAATCGGTTCGCCGTTCAGCGTGACCCCGCCGCCCCGTCTGGCGACGTAGGTGTCGTCGTGAAGCGGGTCGCGGACCACCGAGAGAACCGGCACGTCCTCCCGGAGGAGCGCGAGCGCGGTACCGAAGTACGGAATCCCGGAACAGAAGTTGTTCGTGCCGTCGAGCGGGTCCACCACCCAACGATACTCGCCCGCGCCGGACCGCTCGCCCGACTCCTCGGCGTAGATGGCGTGGTCGGGGAATGCCTCGGTCAACACGTTCAGCACGCGACGCTCCGCCGCACGGTCGGCGAGCGCCTTCACGTCATCCGGGCCGTGTTCCGCCGCGAGCGAGTCCGTTTCGAATTCGGAAGCCAGATACGCTCCGGCGGTGTCACACGCCCGCACCGCGACCGCCTCGAACGAATCGAGGTCACTCTCGTCCATACGGATACGTATCACCGAGGAGTAAAATCCGTCCCGGTTGCGATTCGTCCCCTCTCAGCCGGTGCGGAACGAGAAATCCACCGACGGCGCGCTGTGGGTCAGCGCGCCGATGGAAATCACGTCCACGCCCGTCCCGGCGTAGTCGGGTACGTCCTCGATACCGATGCCGCCGCTCGCCTCCGCGAGGACGCCATTCGGGAGCAGTTCGACGCCGCGCTCCACGTCCGCCGCCGGGAGGTTGTCGAACATCACGATATCCGCCCCTGCTTCGGCCGCCCGGCGGCCGTCGGCGGGGCGCTCCACTTCTACCTCGATTTTCGTGGCGAACGACGCCGACTCGCGGAAGTGTGCTATCGCGTCGTCGAGTCCCATCTCCTCGATGTGATTGTCCTTGACCATGACCATCCCCGAGAGCGTGAGCCGGTGGGTGTCGCCCCCACCGGCCGCGATGGCCCGTTTCTCGATGCCGCGAAGGCCGGGCGTCGTCTT